>CAYMSD010000019.1:0-43206 GCA_964393015.1 uncultured Klebsiella sp. | reverse complement strand
AGCGCCGTCAACCCCGTCATCCGCGAAGGCAACTCCGACCGCCGCTCGACCAAGAGCGTGAAGGACTACGCCCGCGCCAACCCGCACAAGATGGGCGCATGGGCCGCGGACTCGAAGGCCGAGGTCGCCTCGATGTCGGGCGGCGACTTCTTCGCGAACGAGCGGAGCGTCACGATTTCGGCCGCGACCACCGCGAAGATCGAGTTCGTCGCCGCCGACGGCGCGACGACCGTCCTCAAGGACGGCCTCAAGCTCTCGGCGGGCGAGATCCTCGACGGCACCTTCATGTCGCGCAAGGCGCTCGTGTCGTTCCTCGAGTCGACCGTCGCCGACGCGAAGGCGAGGGGCGTGCTGTGGTCGATCCACCTCAAGGCCACGATGATGAAGGTCTCCGACCCGATCATCTTCGGCCACGCGGTGAAGGCGTTCTTCAAGCCCGTCTTCGACAAGCACGCAGCGGCGCTCGCGAAGGCGGGCGTCGATGTCAACAACGGTTTCGGCGACCTCGTCGCGAAGCTCGCGACGCTTCCCGAGGCCGACCGCGCCGCGATCGACGCCGACATCAAGGCCGTCTATGCGAGCGGCCCCGCGATCGCGATGGTCGACTCGGACAAGGGCATCACGAACCTCCATGTCCCGAGCGATGTGATCGTCGACGCGTCGATGCCGGCGATGATCCGCGAGGGCGGCAAGATGTGGAACGCCGCAGGCAAGACGCAGGACGCGCTCGCGGTGATTCCCGACCGCTCGTACGCGGGCGTCTACCAGAGCGTCGTCGACTTCTGCAGGAAGAACGGCGCCTTCGACCCGCGCACGATGGGAAGCGTGCCGAACGTCGGCCTCATGGCGCAGAAGGCCGAGGAGTACGGCTCGCACGACAAGACCTTCGAGATGAAGGCCGCGGGCACCGTGCGCGTGGTCGACGCCTCGGGCGCGGTGCTCATCGAGCACACGGTCGAGGCGGGCGACATCTGGCGCGCCTGCCAGACGAAGGACCCCGCGATCAAGGACTGGGTGAAGCTCGCCGTCACGCGCGCGCGGCTTTCGAGCACGCCCGCGTGCTTCTGGCTCGACGAGAAGCGCCCGCACGACCGCGAGCTTCTCAAGAAGGTGCACGCGTACCTCAAGGACCACGACACGAAGGGGCTCGAGATCGCGGTCAAGGCACCTGCCGACGCCTGCACCTATTCGTGCGAGCGCCTGAAGCAGGGCCTCGACACGATCTCGGTGACGGGGAATGTGCTGCGCGACTACCTCACCGACCTCTTCCCGATCCTCGAGCTCGGAACGAGCGCGAAGATGCTCTCGATCGTGCCGCTCATGAACGGCGGCGGACTGTTCGAGACGGGCGCAGGCGGATCGGCCCCCAAGCATGTGCAGCAGTTCGTCGCGGAGAACTCGCTCCGCTGGGACTCGCTCGGCGAGTTCCAGGCGCTCGGCGCAAGCTTCGAGCACCTCGCCTCGACGATGAAGCACGCGAAGGCGCAGGTCCTCGCCGACACGATCGACGAGGCGATCGGCCGCTACCTCGTCAACAACAAGGGTCCCGCGCGCAAGGTCGGAGACCTCGACAACCGCGGCAGCCACTTCTACCTCGCGATGTACTGGGCAGAGGCGCTGGCGGCGCAGGCGAAGGACGCTGCGCTCGCCGCACACTTCGCGCCGATCGCAGCCGAGATGACGGCCAACGAGGCGAAGATCGTCGGCGAACTCAACGGCGCGCAGGGCAAGCCCGTCGACATCGGCGGGTACTACCACCCGTGCGAGAAGAAGACGGCGACCGCCATGCGCCCGAGCGCGACGCTGAACGCGATCGTGGCGAACGCAGGCCGCGCCGTGGCGATGGCGTGATCAGGGCTCGGGCGGCTGCTGCGTGATCTCGATCACGCGGTCCACGCCGTCGAGGCTCGCGCCGAGCGTCTCGCCGTTCGGCCATCGAATCTCGATCCGCACGGTGCCCGCGTGGGCGCCGAGCCCGAAGTGCAGGATCGGGCTGTTCGCGTTGCCTTCGCCCGTCCCCGCCTCGACCTGGCGTGACAGCGTGCGGCCGTCGGGAAGCGACACGCGCACCTGCGCTCCGATCGCGTCGCGGTTCACGCGGAACCCGTCGCCGCGCAGGCGGAGTCCGAGCCAATGTGCGTCGGTCGCGCCCGTGTTGATGAAGAGCTTCCCCGCGGTCACGAGGTCGAGCCGCCCGTCGCGGTCCACATCGGCCCACGCCGCCTGGTAGGTCGGCGGCAGCGACTCGAGACCCGAGCCCGCGGTCGCGTCTGCGAAGGTCCACTTCGCGTCGCCCTTCGTCGTGTCGTTGCGGAAGAGCACGGGGAAGTTCGGCTTCTTGAAGCTCGCGGTCGCGTAGACGGTCGTGAGGAGGAGGTCGAGGTCGCCGTCGTTGTCGAAGTCGGCTGCGGCGGGGGACGCGTAGCTCTCCTGGTACCACACGCCGCACTCGCCGAGGTCGTCGAAGCGCCAGCCCGACGCAGCGCCGGCGTTCCGCAGGAAACGGCTCTTCGGCTGGTCGCCGCGCGAGTCGACATGGGCGAAGTTGCCTGCGAAGAGATCGAACCGGCCGTCGTTGTCGAAGTCGCCGAAGCACGCACCGATCGAGTGGCCGCCCGCGAAACCCTCGCTCGTCGCAAGCGCGCCACGCGCGGCCGCCTCGTTCGCGAAGCCCGCCTTGGCGTCGTTCACGAGAAGCGCGTTCGGCTGCAGCCGGTAGTTCGACCGGTAGAGGTCGATGTCGCCGTCCTCGTCGAAGTCGCACGCCGTCACGCCGCGCGTGCGGCCGTCCGCCGTGGTCAAGGCCACGCGGAAGGTCCTTCCGCCCTCGTTGAGGAGCAGGATCGACGGATAGGTCGTCTGAGTCGGCCAGTCCTCGTAGCCGCCGAAGAAGGCGTCGACGAAACCGTCGTTGTCGAAGTCCGCGACGGCCACGCCGCGCGAGACCGTCTTCGGAAGCTCGGGAAGCGGAAGCGGCTCGAACCGCAGCGAGTCTCCGCTGCGCACGCCGCGCGCGACCGCGATCGGCGCGAACGACACGAGGTCGCCGATTCCATCGTTGTCGATGTCGGCCACCACGCCCTCGCCTGGAGCATCGACGCGCGTGAACGACCTGCCTTCGCGGTTGAGCCAGAGCGCGCCGCTCGTGCGGAGGTCGGGCCATCCGTCTGCGTTCGCGTCGCACCACGCCGCGTGCTGCCCCGAGGCGTCGAGGCCAAGTTCTCCCGAGCGGTCGACGAACGCGGGGGGGCGGCCTTCGCCCCCGAAGAGTGCGGCGAGCACGGCGAGCGTGGCGGGAATGTCCGTCATCGGGGGGATTTCCGGGTGGAAGGGCGGAAAATGGTGTGGCGGGCGCGGGGCATGGCCGCAGCGTATCGAAAGTGCTTCCCACACGGGATTTGCGGCGATTTTGCGGGACGCTCATGCAGCGGGCCGGGCGGCGCGAGAGGCAATCTCATGGAAATTGTGAAACCCGCACTTGCCATCGGTCTGTGCTGGGTTAGGGTCGTTGTGCCTCGTTCCTCGGAGGGTGGAGCGCGGCATGTCGGCCTCTTCGGGGCCGTGCCGATCGTCAGGGCGTTTCCGTCCCTGCAGGCGCGGGATCCCGTTCATGAGGACCCCGACACTTCGGAAAGGGCTCCGTCGCTGACGGAGTGGCGAGTCGTTCCCCGCCTGCCGTTGGTGGCTGGCGTCTGTTCCACCGATCCGGCAACGGGTCGCATCCCTTTCCTCAGAGGAGATCTTCATGAAGTCCGTTCTCTTTGCTGGCGCCCTCGTCGCCGTGGTCGCTTCGTCGGCGTCCGCCGAGATCGTGAATCTTGGCAACAACGCTCCGGCCGGCGGCTCGTTCACCAGCCAGACCTTCTCGCTCAGCGGAACGCTGACCAGCGTCTCGATCAACTTCGACTATGTCTCGGGCGGCAACGGCGCCTGGGCGTCGGACATGATCCTTCTCGTGATCGACCCGAACGGCAACGGCGCCTTCTGGGGCGGCTTCAATGTGAACCCCGGCGCCGGCTTCACCAACGGTGGCCTGTGGGGCTTCGATGGCCCCGGCTCGGCCAACAGCGGCAACTACTCCGACACGAAGTCGGTCTCCGGCCTGTCCGGTTCGGGCACCTGGGAGTTCCGCGTGTACGACGGCTGGTCGGGCGGCTCGAACAACCAGTACAACAACTTCGTCGTCGACGCCGTCGGCCTCGTGCCTGCGCCGGGAGCGATCGCGCTCCTCGGTCTCGCCGGCCTCGCCGGTCGTCGTCGTCGCGCCTGATCGCGCAAGCGATCGGCACACCTCGCGAATCGATCCAGGCAGCCGGCCACCTCGTGGTCGGCTGCCTGTCGTTCGCGGGCGGAGTGCTCCGTGAGGAACGCGTCATGTCGAAGGAGCCGGGCGCGCGGAACCGCGGCCGGTCGAACCTTGGGGGACCGGAGGCCGGGAGAGCACCGATGAACGCCGACGAGCGACGCAGCGACGACCGCAGGATGCGCCCCGGGCGGGTCGCGGCCGTCGCATCCACGCTTCTCCTCGCACTCGCGCCTCAGGCCGTGTCGGCGGGCGACGGGGTCGCGCCCTTCACAAGCGAGGCGGCTCCGCGTGGGCTCTCGTACTCGGTGATGGCCTACCCGCCCCAGAGCGGCTTCTATGGCTTTGGCTGCGGCTTCGTCGACTTCGACTCCGACGGCGACCTCGACGTCCTCTCGCTCGGCGACCCGAGCGGCAGGATCGGGCTCTTCGAGAATCTCGGCGCCGGCGTCTTCATGGACCGCACCTTCACGAGCGGCATCGCGCCCTTGACCGCGCTGTCGTCGTTCGCGTGCGCGGACTACGACCTCGACGGCGACCTCGACATCTTCCTCACCCGCTTTCAGCAGCCGAGCCGCCTCATCCGCAACGAAGGCGGCTTCCAGTTCACCGTGCTGACCTCGGGAACGGGGCTCGGCGTGAACCGCCGCAGCAAGGGGGCCTGCTGGGGCGACTACGACAACGACGGCTATCCCGACCTCTTCGTCTGCAACTACTACTACTTTGGCGGAGGGTCGAACTCCTCCCGCAACCAGCTCTTCAGGAACAACGGCGACGGCACATTCACCGAGACCGGGCTCGCCCTCGGGCTCGGGAGCGAGGGCGCCGCGCTGCAGGCGGTATGGACCGACAGCGATCGGGACGGGGATCTCGACCTCTATGTGAGCAACGACCGCGGCACCTACAAGGGCTTCCCGCCGAACGAGTTCTATCTCAACAACGGCGACGGCACCTTCACGGAGATCGGCGCTGCGAACGGGGCGGACGCCGCGCTGCTGTCGATGGGGCTCGCCTGCGGCGACCTCGACGGGAACGGCCGCGTCGACTTCTACTGCACCAACACGACGGACGAGGTTCCGCCGCTGTACGGGGAGTTTCCGCTGCTTCTTCAGGATGCCGACGGCATGTTCACGCAGGCCCAGGGCGGGTGGGGCGTGGCGAGGCCGACGGAGACATGGGGCTGGGGAGCCAGCTTCTTCGACTGGAACAACGACGGGCACCTTGATCTCTATGTGCACGACCAGTTTCAGCCGAACAAACTGCTTCAGAACGACGGAGCGCCTCCCCTGGTCGACGTGACCGCCGCCGCCGGGATCGGAGGCTCGAGCCTCGCGAGCTACTGCTCCGCGTTCGGCGACATCGACGGCGATGGCGACCTCGACGTGCTGATGAACAACCTCGGCGAGCCGCTCACGCTCTTCGTCAACCAGGAAGGTGCCAAGCGCGCCTTCATCTCGCTGCGCGTGGTTGGCGAGCGCTCCCTCGCGGAGGCGATCGGCGCAAGCGCCGAGCTGCGCACGGGCAAGCGGGTCCTCTATCGGGAGAGCCACGCAGGCGGCAACTCCTATCTCGGGCAGAACGAGATGCGGCTTCACTTCGGGCTGGGAGCCGCCGCAGGGGCCGACGAGGTCGCGGTGCGATGGCCGTCGCTTGGCCCGACCCGCACGCTCGGGCCGGTTCCCGCCGGAAACTGGAGCGTCTATCCCCCGGGGCGGCTTGGCGACGCGGACCTTGATGGCGTCATCGACCACGCCGATCGGCTGGCCATGGTCGCCGCGGTCGGCGCCGTGGCGCCCGGAACGGAGATGCTCGACTTCGACGGCGACTTCAGCGTGTCTGCGTCTGACTTGGCCGCGTTCCGCACCCGCCTCGAGGCCAAGGGCGGACGCTGGGCGGACCTCACCGGCGACGGCACGGTCGACGCAGGCGACCTCGCGATCCTGCTTGGCGCGTGGGGCGAGGGCGCAGGACTCGCCGACCTCGACACGGACGGCGCGATCGGCGGTGGCGATCTGAGCCTGCTCCTGTCCGACTGGGGCTGATTTCGGCCCGAACCGCCACCGTGCCCGTGCGGGCCGTTCGTCGCGAGGCGTCGATCCGCAGTAGGATCGCGCGGTGCCCTCCGAGCCGATCGACCGCTCCCTGACCCGCGCGGTCCACCGCAGCGACCTCGTGCGCGTGGGCAGCGAGTTCGACGGCGGCTACGTGGTGCCCGCGGGGATCCTGGCCGAGTGCGACGGGATCCTCGGCCTCGGCATTCATGCCGACTGGTCCTTCGAGGAGCAGGCGCTCGCCCGCATGGCGGCGCGCCGCGCCGACCTCTACGACCCGACGACGACGCTGCCGTGGCTCTGGAGCCGCGCGCCCTGGGGTGTCGTCCGCATCGTCGGTGGCCTACTTTCGGGGAAGGCGAAGCGCGTCGCAGACGGGCGCGCGCGGCTCTCGGCGCCGTGGCGCTACCGCCGCTTCTTCACGGGCGCCGTGAGGCATGTGCGGGCATTCATCGGGTCTTCCGATCGCGTTGGCGACGGCGCGGGCGTGGTCGGTCTCGAGCGGGCCATGCGCGAACTCGAGGCGCGCGGCGCAACGCGCATCGTGCTCAAGATGGACATCGAGGGCGCCGAGTACGAGACGCTCGCGGGCATCGCGCGCTGGGGAGAGGCGGTCGACCTCCTGCTCGTCGAGTTCCACGGGATCGACGCGGACACAGCGCGCTTCAACGCCGTCATGCGGGAGCTCTCCGCGCTGTTCGTCCCCGTCCACCTTCATGGCAACAACTCCGCGCCGCTGACGGCGGACGGCTTCCCCTCGATGGTCGAGATCACCTTCGCGGCGCGGCGCGTGCTGCCGCAGCCGATCGAGGTCGCGGAGCGCGCCTACCCCGATCCGCGCCTCGACCGTCCGAACTCGTTGCGCGGCCCGGACATCTCGTTCCGCGCGTAGGTCGTGCGAGGCCGCGACGGATGGGCTGCCGCCGAAAAAGAAGCGCGGCCCCCGAGAACGGGGGCCGCGCTTGAATCTCAGACGGAACGACCCTTCAGGCTGCCGAGGCAGCGAGGGGGGTTCAGCGGCGACGGCGGGCAGCGAGGCCAGCGACGCCGAGGAGGGCGAGCGCGCCCGGGGCGGGCACGGTCGTCAGCTCGAACGCATAGATGAACGCGCCCGAGACAGGGGTCTGCGAACCGACCGATGCGGCGGTCGAGGTGAGGAACCACTGGCCGGTGGCGCCATCGACGCCCGCGATCGAGAGAGAGCCGATCTGCGCGACATCGATGCCGTCGGCCTCATCGAGGGTGATCGTCCAGATGAAGTTGCCGCCCTGCGGAAGGGTGACGGTGAACGAGCTCAGCTCGACGGCGGCCGAGTCGAAGAAGGTGAAGAGGAGCGAGGTGTCCGCAGCCACCACGCCACCGACGAAGCGGAGCTGCGTGAGGGTTTCGGAGGCGCCGGACATCACCGAGGTGTAGCTGGCGGTGCCGAGGGCCGGGCCTGCGGGGAAGGCCGCGTAGGGGCCCGGGATGCTCGAGTAGACGACCGCGGGAGGGTTGAACGACGCGTTGTCAGAGCCGATCTCGGCCCACGAAACGCTGATCGCGCCTTGCGCAGCAAGGGACAGGGACGCAGCGGCAGCAACCGCCGCAGTGCGGACGCACAGATTCATCATGTTGGCCTCAGGGAGGTGGGGAGGGAAGGGAGGAACAGGGAGAAAACAATCCGCCGAGGGAGGCGGACCCTGTAGGTGTGTCACCAAAACAGCCCGAGGCAATGAAAATCACCTCGCAACGCGAAAGATTCCCAACACAACCGCCCCGAAACGGGCCCGGCGGCGATGGTCGAGCCCTCGCAGGGTCATGACGGCACCCGATAACGAGGCGCCTCTGGTTGGGGATGAAAGAGAACGCGCCCGCCCTGAAGGCAGGGCGGGCGCGAGGGGGTTGGTGGACGCAGCTCGGGTTGGCGCGCTCAGTTCAGGGGCACGCCGCGCACTTCGACCAGGTCGAGATCGGCCCACTCGTCGTTGCGGTTCGCGTTCGTGCGGAAGCGAATGCGGAAGTCCGACCGGTTCGACGCCGCTGCGGGGAGCGTGACCGTGACCTCGGCGTAGGTCGTGGTGCGCGCCTGCGCCGCGATCGTCCATGCGGAGCCGTTCCACCACTCGAGGAAGAGCCACTCGCTGTTCTCGAGCCCGGCTGTGCGGCGCGCGAAGCGGACCTCGATGTCGCCGTGACCAGCCGTGCTGATCGAGCGCTGGAGCCACGAGGTGCGTCGGACGCGAGCACCCCACGCGCCGTCGAAGGTGGCGGCCGTCGAGGTGAAGGAGTTCGTGTTCTGCCGGGTCCATCCGCCGGCGGTGATGTTGCCCGACTCGAAGCCATCGGCGAAGAGCGTCACGGGCGGCGGCGGCGGCGGTGGCACCGTGGGCGTGGCCGACGCGATGGCGGAGGCGGCGGAAGCGTTCCCCGAGGTGTCCTCGGCGACCACGACATAGGAGTAGGTCGTGCCGTTGACGAGGCCCGTGTCCGCGAAGGCCGTGGTGGTCAGGAGCGCGGTCGTGATCTCGAAGAAGTTCGTCCCGTCGGTCGAGCGGAACACCGCGTAGCCCGCGAGGTCCGACTCGGGCGAGGCGCTCCACGCGAGGTCGACGCGTGCGTCGCCGCCCGTCGCGACGAGGCCCGTCGGGGCCGCGGGCGGGGTGGTGTCGGGCGCGTCGGGCGGGGTCATGGCGATCGCCGCGGCCGCGTTGATGCGTCCGTAGCCGAAGGTGCCGTCGACGCCCGCCGCACCGAGATCGACGCAGGTCGCGCGCAGGATCGCCTCGACCTCCGCTGGGGTGAGCGACGGGTTGCGCGACCAGATGAGCCCGCAGAGGCCCGCTGTGATCGGGCAGGCGAAGCTGGTGCCGCTCACGCTCGTGTACGAGGTCGTCGAGGTGCGCGAGGTCGTGCGGATGCTGACGCCCGGCGCGAAAAGGTCGACGAGCGTTCCGTAGTTCGAGAAGGAGGCGCGGGCGTCGTTCTGGTCGGTGGCGCCGACGACGATCACGCTATCCTCGCGGTTGCCGCTGAGGTTCACATTGCTGTTGCCGGCGGCCCAGACGAGGAGCGCGCCCTTCGAGCGAACATAGTCGCCCGTGGTGAACACGGTCGAGCTGTTCACGCCGCTGTAGCTGACGCTCGCGACCTTGTCGCCCGCGTCGGCCGCGGTGCGCGCGGCAAGGGTCAGGTTCGAGAGCGAGGCGCTGCCGTCGGTGCTGTCGGTGACGCGCATCGTGCGGTGGCCGAGGTTCCAGCCCATTCCTGCGACGCCGACGGCGTTGTTGCCGTTGGCGGCGGCGCTGCCCGAGCAGTTCGTGCCGTGGCCGTTGATGTCGTTGATCGGGCCGCCCTGGCTCTCCCACTTCTGCGTGGGCACATGGAAGCCCTCGCGCTTGTGGAGGAGGAGATCCTGATGCGTCGCGAGGATGCCCGTGTCGCAGATCGCGATCACGATGTCGGGCGAACCCGTCTCGAGGTCCCACGCCGCGCACGAACCGAGGCGGTTGGCCGCGTGGTGCCACTGCTGGCTGAACTGCGCGTCGTTCGGGCAGGCGACCGGGAAGACGATCCAGTCGGGCTCGACATACTCGAAGTTGCCCGTCGCCATGAGGCGCGCGATCACCTGGTTCTCCGTCTCGCCCGCAGGCACCTTCACGAGGTACTCGTCGACCTCGGGAGAGTGGCGGGTGATGCCGAGCGCGCGGAGGTCGCGCTCCGCCTGGGCGACGGCGCGCCCGTACGCCGCCTCGCTGAGACCGCGTTCGGCGGCCTTCGCGGGCTGAAGCGGGCGAGCCACCAGGATGCCGCTGAACTGGCGCTCCCCTGGGATCTCCTCGAAGAGGTGCGGCACCACCTGCGCCTCGGCCGAGGAGACGGCAGGGAGGGTGGCGATGAAGACCGGAACTGCTGCGGTCGGAACGATGGCGGAGAGGGGCGCGACGATTGCCCCTGCGATGGACACGAGCCAGCGCGAAATCGGTCGGTTCTTCATGGTGGAAACCTCCAAGGTCGCGAGTGTCCGCGAAAAACCGCCAGATCTATCAGGAGACCGGGGAAAATTTCCACATCCTGTCTCCGATGGGGCGTCCGCCTGCCCCCGGCTCGAATCGGCGGGTGGTCATGGGCTGGCGGGGCGCGCCCGGTCCTCGGCGCCGCGGGATGCCCGCCGCGCGAGTCGAAGCGACGCCCCGACGAGGAGGATGAGGACGGGCACCTCGACCAGCGGCCCGACGACCGTCGCGAAGGCCGTGCCCGACGCGATCCCGAAGACGGAGATCGCCACGGCGATCGCAAGCTCGAAGTTGTTGCCGCTCGCCGTGAACGCCAGCGTCGCGGCGCGCTCGTACTCGGCGCCCACGCGCCGCGCCATGGCGTAGGACGCGAAGAACATCACGACGAAGTAGATCGAGAGCGGCACGGCGATGCGCACGATGTCGAGCGGCGCCGAGACGATGCGGTCGCCCTGCAGGCTGAACATCACGACGATCGTGAAGAGGAGCGCGACGAGCGTGACCGGCGCGATGCGCGGGAGGAAGCGCTCGGTGTACCACGCGTCGCCGCGGAGGCGCCGCAGCAGGGCGCGCGCGAGGAAGCCCGCCGCGAAGGGGATGCCGAGATAGATGGCGACGCTCGTGAAGATGTCGCCGACGCCCACATTCACCACGACGCCCTCGATCCCGACGAGCGGCGGCAGCCAGGTCATGAAGATCCACGCGTAGACGCCGAAGAAGAGCACCTGGAAGATGCTGTTGAAGGCGACGAGGCCCGCCGCGTACTCGGAGCTTCCGCGCGCGAGGTCGTTCCAGACGAGCACCATGGCGATGCAGCGCGCGAGCCCGACCATGACGACGCCGAGCATGTACTCGGGCTTGTCGTGCAGGAAGACCGCGGCCAGCGCGAACATGAGGATCGGGCCGACGACCCAGTTCTGGACGAGGGAGATCGCGAGAATGCGCCAGTCGCGGAAGACCCGCGGCAGCTCCTCGTAACGGACCTTCGCGAGCGGCGGGAACATCATCAGGACAAGGCCGATCGCGATGGGGATGTTCGTCGTGCCGACCGTGACCGAGTCGGCGAGGCCGCGCACCTCGGGGACGAACCGCCCGAGCAGCACGCCCGCGCCCATCGCGAGGAAGATCCAGAGCGTGAGGTAGCGGTCGAGGAAGGAGAGTCGGCGCGGCGCGTCCGACGCGCAGCAGGCGGCGTCCGCGTTCACGGCTTCACCGCCGTGATGTCGAGGCTCGTGACGAACTCGCTCGGTCGGCGTCCCGCGGGCAGCGCCTCCGCGATCCTCCGATAGAGCGGGTCGTTCCAGTCCGTGAGCGCGTCGATGTAGGAGGGCTTGGGGGCGAGACGGATCGCGGTCAGGCCCGCGGCCTCCGCATGGGCGCGGTTCTCCTCGACGGTGACGGCGCCCGAGACGCACCCGACGAGCGCCTCGAGATCGGCGCGCACCGAGGCGGGGAGCTCCGCGAGCAGCGCGAGGTCCGAGACGGCGACGCGGCCGCCCGGCTTCAGCACCCGCGCGATCTCGCGCCAGACCCTCGGCTTGTCGGGGGAGAGGTTGAGCACGCAGTTCGAGATCACGACATCGACGCTTGCGTCCGCGACGGGAAGGCTCTCGATCTCGCCGAGGCGGAACTCGACATTGGAGAGGCCGCTCTCGCGCGCGTACGACGCGATGTTGCGCCGCGCCTTCGCCACCATCTCGGGGGTCATGTCGACGCCGATCACGCGCCCCGTGGCGCCGACCTTCGCGCCCGCGATGAAGCAGTCGAAGCCGCCGCCCGCGCCGAGGTCGAGCACGGTCTCGCCTTCCCTGAGCGACGCGATCGCAGTGGGATTTCCGCAGGAAAGCCCCATGTTCGCGCCTTCGGGCGCGTTGGCGAGCTCGCCCTTCGAGTAGCCGATCGCCTGCGCGAGCTGCTCGGGCGTCCAGTTCGACGGGCCGCAGCACCCGCCGCCCGCGCAGCAGGGGTCGGACGAGGAGGGCGCGGTGGCCGCCGCCGCTGGGGCGGCACCCGACCAGACGCCCGACTCCGCGATGCGCGCGTAGCCCTCGCGGACCGTCTCGCGCGTCTCGTTCGCGTCGCGCGGCTCGGCGGTCGAGGCGTTCGGTGCGGTCGTCGCGGGCGTGCAGCCGTTCGGTCC
The DNA here is from genome assembly GCA_964393015.1 of uncultured Klebsiella sp. Lineage (GTDB taxonomy): Bacteria > Planctomycetota > Phycisphaerae > Phycisphaerales > SM1A02 > QWPT01. The sequence goes on along the minus strand of CAYMSD010000019.1, from coordinate 30,717 downwards.
GCAGCAGCAGCTGTTGTCGGCGTTGTTCGTCATGGGATTCCCTCTGGGAGGTTGGGTGAAGGGCGGTCAGCAGCGACGCGTGTCGGCCACCGCGTCGGGCAGCCGCTCGATGAACGCGCGGATCTCGTCGCGCACGCGGCGGTAGTGGGGCATGGCCTCGTCGTCGCTCGCCGCATCGCGGGCGAGCCGCGGCGGATCGTCGAAGCCGACATGCACGATGCGCGCGCCGGGAAACGCGGGGCAGCGTTCGTCCGCACTGCCGCAGACCGTGACCACGACATCGAAGCCCGCGCCCGTCGGAAGCGCGATCTCCTCGGGGCGCTTGGATGCGTGGGCCGAGATGTCGACGCCCGCCTCCGCCATGGCGCGCACGGCGAGCGGGTTCAGCCCGTGTGGGTCGGTGCCGGCGGAGTGGGCCTCGATCTCCGCGCCCTTGAGCGCGCGCGCCCAGCCTTCCGCCATCTGGCTGCGGCACGAGTTCCCCGTGCAGAGGAAGAGGATGCGCATCCGTCGGTCAGCAGCCACGGCAGCCTCCCGCGCAGGGCGCGCAGCCCGCGGGCGCACACGCCTCGACCGCATCCGCGAGCGCGCGCAGCGTCTCGCAGAGTTGCGCGCGACGCGCTGCGTAGCGGACCACGCGGCCCGACTTCGATGGCTCCGCGAGACCTGCCCGTGCGAGCACGGCGAGGTGGCGCGACACCACGGAGAGGTCGACGGAGCAGCAGGCCGCGATCTCGCCGACGGAGCAGGGACACCCGCACTTGATGATGCACGAGAGGAGCCGCGCGCGCGTCGGGTCACCGAGCGCCTTGAAGAGCGCGGGGTCGAGCAGGTCGTCGACGGGCGACGCGCACGCGAAGGCCTGCCGTGCGGTCATCGGGCGGGTTCGCGCAGGGCGCGAAGGCCCTCGGCGGGCGGGTGGGCGACCCTTGCGTATTTGTGCCATGATGCAAATATAGCATTCGTCTCGACCCCGCGGGCACGGCCGCGCACCCTTCACGCGAACTTCATGGGCCGGCCGCCGTCGTCGCCGGCGTCGGCGCGGTCTCCTCCGTCGGCCCCGGCCCGTCCTTCACGCATCGGAACCCGATGTGCTCCGTGCCCGTGTCGGGCGGCATGCCGCGCCGCGCCGTCGCGCGGTAGCTCTCGCAGTAGCTCGGGTTGCAGAGATACGACCCGCCCTTCGTCACGCGCTCGGGGGTGCTCGGGACGGGTCGCGTCGGGTCATGGCTCGTGACGGGGCCCCTCGGGTTGATGCAGCAGCCCGTGGGCGACTCGGCGGCGGCCTTCTTCCGCTCCACATGCGCGTCGGAGCGGTAGAGGTCGGCCGTCCAGTTCCACACATTGCCGACCATCTCGTAGAGCCCGTAGGCGCTTGGTGGGAAGCTCTTCACGGGCGCGACGAGCGCGAATCCGTCCTCGAGCGTGTTCCGATGCGGAAAGACGCCCGTGAAGGTGTTGGCCATGTGCTTCCCCGCGTGCGGCCCGTCCTTCGGAACGAAGTCCTCGCCCCACGGGTAGCGCGTGTCGCTTCCGCCGCGCGCCGCGAACTCCCACTCCGCCTCGGTCGGAAGCCGCTTGCCCGCCCACTTCGCGTAGGCGACGGCGTCCTCCCACGCGACATGCACCACGGGCAGCCCGTCCTTGCCCTCGATCGACGAACGCGGGCCCTGCGGATGCCGCCAGTTCGCGCCGATGGTCCAGGTCCACCACGCCGACATGTCGCGCAGGTCGACCGCATGGTCGGGAGGCGTGAACACGAGCGACCCGGGCGCGAGCAGTTCATCGGGTGGCTTCGGCGTTCCCTCGGGGACCTGCTTGCGCAGCTCCTCCCAGTCGACGGCGCGCTCTGCGACCGTGACATAGCCCGTCGCCTCGACGAAGGCGCGGAACTGCGCGTTCGTGACCGCTGTCTCGTCCATCCAGAATCCGTCGACCTTCACGCGATGGGCGGGTCGTTCGTTCGGAAACGAGCGAGGGTCGTCGGTTCCCATCGTGAACTCGCCGCCCTCGATCCACACCATTCCGACCGGTGCGGCCCCGCGCGGCGCGGAATCGGGCCGCGGCGCCGCGTCGGACGGGGGCGAGAGAAGCAGGGCGATGGCGAGGACGGTCGACGGCACGGGGCGATCATATCGCCCGTGTCATCCGTCCTTCATGCGGGCGACGAACGCGCCTCGGCTGCGCACGCCGAGCTTCGCGTAGATGCGCTTGGTGGTCGTCGCGACCGTGTTGATGCTGACGCCGAGCGCCGCGGCGATCGTGGGGCGGGACTCCCCGCGGGCGAGGCGGGTGGCGATCTGCAGCTCGCGCGGCGCGAGCACGGCCGAGGGCGCGCGGGTTCGCTGCTCGAGCTCCTTCGGGAGCGTTTCGACATCCCACACGGAGAAGTGCGGAGTGGCAGGCTCCGGGTGGCGAAGCGGCACGAGCTCCGCGCGCACATGCAGCGGGAACTCCCGATCGGCCTCCCGCTCGACCTCGTCGTCGGCTGCGCCGGAGGCGCCTGCCCGGCCGCGCGCCGCCGCGCGGATGCGGCCGCGCCTTTCGACTTCGGCGATCACCTTTCCCAGCGCCCGCAGGGCGTCCAGGATCTGCGAGGTCTCCTCCGCGGTCGCCAGCATGTTGGAATGGAGGCAGATCTGCGGCCTGTTGTTCAGCTCATGCTCTCCGCGCGCGGCGTGCCTTTCGACGAGCTCGTGGCTGTAGGCCCGCATCGCCTCCCTGTAGTCCTCGACGAAGCGCACCTGCTCCTCGCTGCGGCGATCCCAGGCGAAGATCACTTCGGCCGCGATCGAGCGGTAGGTGATGCGCTTCTCGCGCAAGGTGGCGCGGAGGCGCACCGCAAGGCCGAGCTGGACAAGCCGGTCCAGAAACTCCTGCGCCGACGCGGGGGAGATCCTGCAGGCACTCGCGGCCTCATCGACGGCCAGCGGCCGTGGTGCTGCGCGCAGCACCTCCCATTGCTGCATGAGCGGAATGTCGGCGAGCGCGGCGCGAAGCGCGGGGCTCTCGAGGTTGAGGGCGCATGGTTCGCGGGAGTCGCGCTCCGCACCACGAGGATGCGCATCGCCGCCTCTGTCCTCGCCTCGGTCCTCGCCTCGGCGCCGCTCGCCGGACTGCGCCGCCGGACCATGCGTGGTCTGCGCGCTGCTCATGTCACGAGTGCTCCTTCATGCGCGTCGCGAACTCGGCGCGGCTCCGCACGCCGAGCTTCGCGTAGATCCGCTTGGTCGCCGATGCGATCGTGTTCACGCTGACGCCGAGCGTCTGCGCGACCTGCGGGCGCGATTCGCCTGCGGCGAGGCGCCGGGCGATCTCGAGTTCACGCGGAGCGAGGACGGCATCGGGCACGCTCGAGAGGTACGCGAGCTCGCGGGCGAGCGCCTTCTTCTCCCAGGTCCCGATGTCGCAGACCGGGAGTTCGGGCACCTTGAGGGGCCTGAACTCGAGCGCGGCATGGTAGGGCACCGTCTCGGCCGCCCCCGGCCTCGCCGGCGATGCACCGCGCCCCTCGCCGAGGGCCGGTCCGCGCTTCCTCGCCTCCGCCTCGATGCGTGTGATCGTCTCCCATGCGTTCCGAAGCGCCTGTGCGATCGCCTCCGACTCGGAGCGGGTCAGCATGAAGGACTGGTGGCCGTGGAACTTGGCGAGACCGGGCATGCCACGGGTCTCCGCGGTGTCGTTGCGGTCGATGATGCTCCTGCTGAGCGCGCGGATCGCCTGCCTGTTCTGCAACAGCACGGCCAGATCCGCCTCCGAGGCCGCGTCCCATTGGACGATCACCCGCTCCGCGATGGAGCGGTACGCGATGCCGCGGCGTCGGGCGCTCGCCCGCAGGCGAACCACGAGCCCGACATCGACGAGAGCGTCGAGCGAACGCTGCGCCACCGCATCCGAGACGCCGCATGCCTCGGCGAGCTCGTGGACCGACATCGGTTCCGCGGATCGACGGAGCACCTCCCAGCGCTGCATCAACGCCATGTCGGGAAGCACCGCGCGGAGCTTCGGGCAGTCGAGGCTGAGGACCACGGGATTCATTTGATTTTCCGCGGGAAATCGCTGAACGAGGGCGCGATCGTACCGAGCGCGATCGATGTGGCGCGCGGCTCCATGCGTGCATTCGATCTTCCCCGCACTCGACCACCCGATCAGGTGACGCGCGATGTCGTGGCCGCTGTCTCGGCGCTGCGATGGGCTGCGGCGACACCGCCCGCTTCCAGCGGCGACAGGTCGGGCTGCCGATCGCGCAGCGCGAGGGGTCCGAACGGGCATCCGCGTCCGAAACGAAAGAGTATCTCGTGAAATCCTGACTCGATCGGTGCCGGGATTGCGCATCAGAAGGCGGGGGCGGCGTCGCCGTCCCCGTCCTGCAAGACTCGACTGACTCGATAACACCCCATGCGCAGCAACACCACGATCGCCCTATCGCTTCTCGCCCTCATCGCATCGACCGCCGATGCGTCCATAACCATCGATGGCGCCGTCACGGGCAGCGAGTGGTCGGGCGCGTCGGTCATCGCGACCACCATCTCGGGCGGGGTGAATGGGAAGGTCCGCGTCACGAGCACCAGCGCGGGCATGTACATCCTGGGCGAGTCGACCGACGACGACGCGGGAACGAGCGGCCTCGATGTCTTCGACCTGAACTTCGGTCTTGTCGGGAACGCCGCAGCCTGGCGGTACCGCGTGCAGTCGAAGTCCGTCGCCAGCGAGGCCGGCTACTACGCGGTCGCGGGCGCGTCGGGCTGGGTCGGTCGCCTCGAGGGCGGTGACGACTCGATCGTCTCAGACCCATCGTTCGGGGTGCCCGGTGGAACCTACAGCAGCGTCGCGATTCCCGCCGCGCTGCAGTGGTCGGTCGGACTTGGCGACACGACGGGCTCCGCTGTCCGCGTGCATGAGATCTTCATCCCGTGGAGCCTGATCCTTGATGGTCAGAACGGCTGGGATGCAGGCGCGAGTTCGCTCACCTTCGCGTTCGCAGGCTACCTCATGCAGGACGGTTCGCCCAACGGCAGCGTGTTCACCGATGCCGCCAAGCACGCAGTGTGGGGCAGCGGCAGCTGGGGGAACCAGAGCCACTATGCACAGGTGACGCTCGCGATTCCCGCGCCCGGCGCGTTCGCGCTCCTCGGCCTCGCGGGCCTCGCGGGCAAGCGTCGCCGCCGCTGAGCGATCCTCGCCTTCCGACTTCGCCTTCGGACTTGACCCCTGACGCCCCGTGCCTCGCGCGCGGGGCGTTTCTCATTCCCCATCATGGGGATGAGGTCGGGCGCGCGCAGTCCGCCCGCTGTCCCGCGGACGCCTACGCCTGGCGAAGGCGCACGGCGAGCTCCGCGCGCGACCGCACCCCGAGTCTTGCGTGGATCCGCCTGGTCGCCGATCGAGGCGTGGGCGGACCGAACCCGAGGTCGGCTGCGGACTCGGGCGGAGGGCTATTGACAATGTATCAGAGTATGATACATTTACGCCGTGCTCACGATCTCGCTCGCCAGTTCCACGCCGATCCACGACCAGCTCGTCGCGGGCCTTCGGGCCTTGATCGCGGAGGGAAAGCTGGCGGCGGGGGACGAGCTTCCGCCCGTACGGCAGCTTGCGGCCGACCTCGGGATCAACCTGAACACCGTGGCGCGCGCCTACCGCGACCTGACGGACGCGGGGCTCCTCGCGTCGGTGCGGGGGCGGGGCACGATCGTCATCGCGACCACGGAGCGCGCCTCGGGCCCGAAGGCGGAGGAGCGCAAGCGCGTCGAGGCGGGAATCGCGACCGCGCTCGGCAACGCCAAGATCGCGGGCTTCTCCCGCGATGTCGTCGAAGCGATCGCCGCCCGTCAGATCGAGCGCCTTTGGAAGACCTCCTGACGCGTCGAGTGTGCGAGCCAGCCTCTTGGAAGCCCTTCTCTTCAAAGGAAACGCAACGCCATGTCCGAGACCACCCAGGCCATCGCAGGCATCGCCATGCTGGCCATCACCCCGATGATGTTGATCCTTCCTCTCGTCGTGGCGGTCCTCGTGCCGAATCGCACGGAGACAGAGTCCCAGCGGGCGGGTTTGCGTCGGATGTTCGGCTGGCTCGTGACCGCCACCGCAGCCTCGCTTGCGGTCTGGGGCGGCTTCACCTTCGCGGGCTCCGAGGCTGCATGGGTGGAGCGGGTCGGGTACTACTCCTGGCTGCTGTTTTTCCCGCTCTGGTTCGGGCTCTCCATGCCCGTGGTTCGCCTGAAGAACCCCGCATGGGGGGATGTGATGCACGGCACACAGACGGGCGCAGGGGCGGTGCGCACGGCGTCGCTCGTGAACCGCGAGCGACGGAATCCCGTGAAGGCCTGGATGTGGGTCGTTGCAGTGATCGCTTGCGTCGCGGGCCTTGCCGCGATCGGTGCGCGTGGGCTGTTTCCGTTCCCGGAAGCGGGCGGACGCGGGCTGTGGATGTTCTTCGTCGGCTTCTCCGCCTTGTCGCTGCTCGAGCTTCTCCTCCTGCCGCGGATCATTCGATCGATTCTCTCGGAGCCTGAGCCGCTGGATGCGGTGGGGTCGCAGGAACTCGCAGAGCTCTACGAGCGCCAGCGCCGTCGCCGCGTGCTCGGCATGTTCTGGATCATGGGCGCCGTGATGCCGCTCTGCATGGGTGGAGTCTTCGCGCTGATCGTCTGGTTCCCGGAGCTCGGCGTCCTCTGGGGGCTCATCGGCGGCTTCGGTGGACTGGTCCTCGGCGTGGTCGGCGCAGTCTTCGGATTCAAGATGACGGCCGAGCGCGCAAGGATCCTGGAGGCTCGTGCGCGAATGAACCAGTCTCGTGCGTCGGCCGCGGGCTGAGAGCGTGACCGCGCACTTCGCGCCTCACACTCCGAGGTTCGCGCGCTTCTCGCGCACGAACTTCAGGTGGTGATCCACATGGTTCGCGTAGATCTCGACGATCTCGAGGAGCGTCACCTTGCCGCGCTGCGTGTGGATGCCTGTGCGCGCGAAGGCCTCGGCCGGAAGCGTGCGCAGCCAGCGCGCGGTGAACCGGCGGTTCAGCTCGAAGAGGTCGAGCACCTCCGCAAGATCGCAGAGCCCGCTCGGAAGACGCGCGATGAACGCGTTCTCGTCGTAGGCGACGAGGAGGGGGCCGTCCTCGGCCACGATGCGGCGCTTGCGGTGCGTCGAGGCGAGGTCGCTGTCGAGGAGGTGCACCGCGTTCTCCATGATGCTCCACTCGCCGGGCCCGATGCGGCGGGAGAGGAGCTCGGCGGAAAGTCCGCTGCACGCCTCGCGGAGTTTCGCGGGACCCGACTCGTACGACGCGATGGCTGCTGAGATCTTGTCCATGGGGCGCGAGTGTAGGTCGTCGCGCGGGCGCCACCGAAGGCGTGAGGGGCTCGCCGCACTCCGCGGGCTCGGGAATCGACGGTCCATCGGGTGAGAGTGTCCCTGTCGCCCGAGCCACCCGATCGGGTAGTGACGCGGCAAAGGCAGCGGATTTCGAGAGGGTTGCTCTTTGAAAGAGCGCACTTCGAGTGTACCTTCGCATTTCTCGCATCGCGTCGGGCGCCCGCCGCGCCGAAGACGGCGCGTCGCCCGTCGCGCAACTCGAGCCTCGGAGAGTGCACGATGCCAGCCGCCAAGTCGCTCCACGCAACCGTTCTCGCCTTCACGGGCTTCCTCGCGGCTCCAGAAGCGGTCGTGGCGCAGGTCTGCCCCGCGTGCGAGCAGGCGACCGTCGTCCAGGCCGGCGACACGCCGTTCGTCGGATCCGCGACGGGCTGCTTCATTCCGGCGAGCGAGACCGGGTGCCTGCTTCCCTCGAACAACACCTTGTTCTTTGCGTTCACGCCGAAGCAGTCGGGGCTCTACCGAATCTCGACCTGTACGGGCGCGCCTCCGAGCGGCCCGCTCGCGGTGCTCTCGGTGTGGAGCGACTGCAGCGAGTTCTCGTTCCTCTCGTGCGGCATCGCGGGCTGCCCGAGCGGTGGCGCCGATGGCAGCCTCATCGGCGACATCGAGCTCCAGCAGGGCATCACCTACCGCATCGGCGTCGGCGCGTCCTGCTGCGCGCAGGACTTCATCGAGAGCGGCATCCTCACCATCGCCCCGATCGACCTGCCCGGCACGGGGTGCGCCGAGGCCACCGTCGCCGTCGTCGGCACCAACGCCTACGACACGAGCGACCGCACCGAGATCGTCGATCTTGCGGGGTTTTGCGATCCCGCTCCCGCCGGGCCACCCTTCGACCGGCGCATCCACAACACGCAGTACTTCCGCTTCACGCCGCCTGCGACCGATGTCTACAGGATCTCGACCTGCGGGCAGGGCGAGCAGATCTGGGAGCGCATCGCGGTGATGGCGGGTTGCTCGCCTGCCGACGGCGTGGTCGCCTGTTCGGACTCCGGCTGCTACACGCCCGACGACAACACGGGCGCGACGATCCGCGCCGTCCTTCTCGACGGAGGAGTGGAGTACACCATCCTCATCGGCGGCGTGTTCGGATCGCAATCGGGCACGGGCGCCTTCGTCATCGAGCCGTTCGTCGAGTGCACCGGCCCGAAGCCGACCGTGCAGGAACTCGAACCCTGCGGAGCTGACACGAACGCGGGATGCCTCGGTTCGCCGCAGTCCGCCGAACCGATCGAGCTCGGCGACTCCGTGCGCGGCACCATGTGGGCCGCCAACGGCGTGCGCGACACCGATTGGTACAGCATCGAGCTCAAGGAGGGGACCAACCTCGTGCTCGAGCTCAACTCCACCGTGCCGAGCTTCGCGACGATCTTCTTCTCGAACTGCACCACGAGCCTGTTCATGGACCAGACCGCGGGCGTCTGCCCCGCGCTCACCGACGGCGAGTGCCTGCCGGCGGGCCAGTACTACATCGTGGTGGCGTCGTACGAGTTCTGGAACTTCCCGTGCGGCTACGACGGCGGCAACAACTACACCCTGACCGTGAGGGGCAAGCCCTGCGACGCGAGTCCGCCGCCAAACGACCGCTGCGTCGACGCGATCGAGGTGACGGAGGGCGCGACACCGTTCGACAACTACTTCGCCGATGCCGAGATCGACTTCGAGACCTGCACGCTCATCGGGCGCGATGTGTGGTTCTCGTTCACGGCGCCCGAGTCGCGCGACTACAAGATCGCGCTCTGCAACGGAGCCGTGCCGTTCAACAGCGCCATGGACATCTGGTCCGCGTGCCCCGACAAGTCGGGCCAGCTGCTGGCGTGCAACCGCGACGCGAACGAGCCGGGCTGCGGCAATTCGTCGTTCTCCACGATCATCCTTCCGATGACCGCCGGCCAGACCGTGCTCGTCCGCGTCGGCAGCGAGTTCTTCTTCGATGTCCTTCCGCCGGGGGACGCGGAGCTGATCATCACGGCGCTCGGCGACGAACTCGTCTGCGGCGACCCCGATGCGGGCGACTGCTGCGCCACGAGCGACCAGCCGAGCTGCAACGATGTCGAGTGCTGCAACTTCGTCTGCATCTTCGATCCTCCGTGCTGCGAGACGGAGTGGGACACCACCTGCGTCGGCAGCGCCGCGCTGTACTGCTTCTACAACTGCGGCTTGGAGCCTGAGAACGACGAGTGCTCGAAGCCGCTCCCCGCCGCCGTCGGCGAGAATCCCTTCCGCAACAACCGCGCGGAAGGTAGCACACAGACCACCTGCGGCACGCTCTATTCCGATGTGTGGTTTGCGTACACCGCGACGACCGACCAGCCCGTCACGATCTCGATCTGCCCGTCGGACGGCGGCTGGGCGCTCGTCACCGGCGGCGACTACGGCAATCTGGACACGAAGCTCGCTGTCTTCGATGCGTGCGACGGTTCGCTCGTCGCGTGCAGCGACAACGCCTGCGGCGTGTTCCCGCGGATCACCTTCACGCCCACCTGCGACGCGACCTATCTCATCGCGATCGGCTCGAGCGACGACGCGGCCGGCCTCTACGACCAGGGCATCGGGTCGTTCACGATCATCGAGACGGGTTCCTGCGGCGGCTCGTGCGGAGGTGACCTCAACGGCGACGGGGAGGTCGGCGCACAGGACCTGGCGGCGCTTCTCAACGCATGGGACGGGCCCGCCGGCGACCTGAACGGCGATGGCACGACGAACGCGCAGGACCTCGCGGCGCTGCTGAGCGCGTGGGGACCGTGCGCTCAGTGAGCCCATGCGATGCGGGCGGCCGCGCCTGCGGATCGTGGGCTATCCTCGCCACGCACCATGGCAGCTTCCCGCCAGGACCCTGGATTCCGCGACCTGGGCGTCGCGTTCCTCACCCAGCATGGGAAGGAGTGTGTCCTCGCGCCGCTCTTCCTTTCCGCACTCGGAGCGCGCATCGAGGTCGTGCGTGGATTCGACACAGACTCTCTCGGCACCTTCACGCGCGAGGTTCCACGCGCCGGTACGCAGCTCGAGGCCGCGCGTCGCAAGGCCGAGATCGCGATCGAGCGCTCGGGAGCGGCGATCGGACTTGGAAGCGAGGGCGCATTCGTGCCTGGGCCGTTCGGACTCGGGTCGTGGAACATCGAGGTCCTCGTTCTCCTGGACCGCGTGCGCGGCATCGAGGTCGTCGGTCGCGCCCACGCGGCAGGGCGGCATCTCCATGCCACGGTCCGCTCGCGAGAGGAGCTCGAGGCGTTCGCGGCGCGCGCGGGGTTCCCCGGTCATGGGCTCGTCATTCGGCCGAGCGATGAACACGATCCGCGCGTCGTCAAGGGGCTCGTGAGGTTCGACGCGCTCGAGGCCGCGTTCGCCGACGCGCGCCTTGCAGCGGCCGACGGCGCGGTCTTCGTGGAGAGCGAGCTCCGCGCCCACCTCAACCCGACGCGCATGGCAACCATCGAGGCGGCAGGTCGCGATCTCGTGGCACGGCTCGTCTGCGCATGCCCTGCCTGCGGAACGCCGGGCTTCGGCGTGACGCGCGCAGTGCCCGGGCTTCCGTGCAGCGACTGCGGCGCACCCACGCGCGAAGCGATCGCCGACGAGCTCGGCTGCGTGCGCTGCGGGCATCGCGAGGAGCACGCGCGCGTCGGCGGGTCCGGAGAGGAAGTCCTCGAGGCGAGCCCGGCCGTGTGCGACTACTGCAACCCGTAGCGCGCCGCACTTCAGCTATCGTGCGCCCATGCACCCGATGCCGATCTCGCGCGCTGGATTCGCAGTCTCTGTCGCAGCGTCGCTTGCGGCGATGGTGCCGATGCCGAGCGTGCTCGCGGCGGGCGCATCGCAGGGCGCTCCTGCGCAGGTGGCGAATCCCGTCGATGTCCCCGCCGGGACGCCAGCCGCGACGCCCGTGACCGATGGCTTGAAGCGCGATGCGGCCGTGCTCGACGCGATCGTGACAAGCGATCTCGCCAAGCGCTTCCTCGCTGCGACCGCGAAGCTTGCCGAGCCCTCTGCGCGCATCGTCTACCGGAACCGGGAGAAGGGCGTCGCTCTTTCGAAGCGCGCGTTCGAAGCGCTCGCCGCGGATGAGCAGGCGTCCTTCACGCCGCGCGAGTTCCCGCCCGACTTCTACTACACGACGGGCTATGGCTCGCCGCTCGTCTATGCGCGCGTGCTCGACCTTGCAGCGCAGCATGTGCAGCTTTCCGCACAGGGCGCCGCGCGCCCGAAGCTGCTCGACTTCGGCTACGGCACGATCGGGCAACTGCAGCTCATGGCGCACTGCGGGTTCGATGCGCACGGCGTCGATGTCGAGCCGTTGTTTCCGGCGCTCTACAGCGAGCCGGGCGATACGGGCGCGACCGGCGCGGGCTCGGTCGCGATCCACAAGGGCCAGTGGCCCGCCGAGGAGGCGCTTCGCGCCTCGATCGGCGGCGGTTACTCGCTCATCACCAGCAAAAACACGCTGAAAAACGGCTACATCCACCCCTCGCCGCCCGAGGGGCAGGCCGTCGATCCGAAGAAGATGGTGCATCTCGGCGTCGGCGACGAGGAGTTCCTCGCGCGGGTCCACGACGCGCTCGTCCCGGGCGGCGTGTTCGTCATCTACAACATCTGCCCGCCGCAGAACCCGCCCGACAAGGAGTACATCCCGTGGGCCGACGGCACCTCGCCGTTCTCCCGAGCCATGCTCGAGAAGGCGGGCTTCGAAGTGCTGGCCTTCGATGTCCGCGACGATGCTTGGGTGCTCGACTGCTTCGCGAAGCTCGGCTACACGGAAGGCAAGACCCGCGAGGAGGCTGCAAAGGAGTTCCTCTGCTGGTACACGGTCGTGCGGCGCAAGCGCTCTGCATGAGCGATCGGCGCGAGCCATCGCAAGCCATCGCAAGCCATCGCGAGCAAGGTGCTGCGGCGTCGCAGCGGGTCTGCGCATGTCGTACGATTGCGCTATGCCACGACGACTCATCTCCTCCGGATCCAGCTTCGAGCGCGAGATCGGATACTCGCGTGCGGTCGTCGTCGGCGACCGCGTGTTCGTCTCGGGGACGACGGGCTTCGACTACGCGACGATGACGATCTCCGACGACATCGGCGACCAGACCGCGCAGTGCCTGCGCAACATCGAGGCGGCGCTCTCGCAGGCAGGTGCGTCGCTGCGCGATGTGGTGCGCGTCCACTACATCCTGCCGAATGCGGCGGACTTTCCCGCGACATGGCCCGCCTTGCGCGCCGCGTTCGGCGAGGTGCGCCCCGCCGCCACGATGTTCGAGGCGAAACTGGCGGACCCACGCATGAAGATCGAGATCGAGGTCGACGCGATCATCGGGTCGGCGTGATCGGGCGCGCGACGATGTCGGCTAGGGGCATCCGCCCCATTTCGCGAGCAGGATCGCAAGGTCGCCGCCGCCCACCGCGCCGTTTCCGTTGAGGTCGGCTGGGCATTCGTCGGGACACAGACCCCAGGCCGTGAGCAGGAGCGCGAGGTCGTCGCCGCCCACCAGTCCGTCGCCCGAGAGGTCTGCCACGCAGGGAGAGCGGTTGACATAGCGCGCGAGGAGCGCGACATCGTCGTCGTTTGCGAATCCATCGCCGTCGAGATCGGCGGGAGACTTCGTGATTCCGTCGATGTCGGCTGCATCGAGGAATCCGTCGCCGTTGAAGTCGCCCGTGCGCGGCGCGTTGGGAGCGAGCAACTCGAGCCGAACGCGCTGCGGGTCCTTCGGGATGACGAGTCCGGTCACGGAGAGGAGGCCGTCGGCCTCTGCAGTCACCGAACCTGCCTGCAGCACCGCGTCGGTCCGGTCGTCGCGGAGCGTCCAGAGGATCGTCGCGCCCGTGGCGGGCACGAGCTTCCGCGGCTTGCGAAGCGTCAGGCTCGTGGTGGCGGATGTTCCCGGGAAGTTGTCGACGCTCACGGTCGACTGACCGACGAGGAACAGCGTGCACGACCAGCCCGTCGTCGTGTCGAAGATCGTCTCCGTATCCCAGTCGAAGTAGCCGCACCATGTGCCCCAGGGCGTGCCGTCGTCGGGTGAGCCGTTGCCGAGCGTCGGTTGGCGTCCCGCGGCCGATGGATCCTGGTCGTCGTTGAAGAAGCCTGGATACGACTGGCTCGCGCGGTAGCGGCTCTGATACGGAGCATCCGATCGTTCGGTGCGCACGGGCGACACCCACTCGCCGATGTCGACGCCGGGAGTCGACGGGCTGTCGGTCGTCCAGTCGGACGCGGTGTGGTCGCGGTTGTCCCAGTAGAGATGGGTGCCCCAGCGCGCGGCCGACATGTCGTTGAACAGTCCGATGGTCTGCGGTCCCCACTCCACGGCCTCGTCGCGCCGCCCGCGGAAGATCCGCGTGAACGCATAGTCGCGCTGTGTCGGGGAGAGCCGGATCGCCGCGTCGAAGAAGTCGTTCACCCGCAGCGCAGCGCCGGTCGGCCCGATCTCGGTCGTCGCGAGGTTCTGCGTCGGTGTCCCGAAGAGCCGCTGCCCCGTCTCGGGCGTGTAGTGCTGTGGCACGAACGCGGTCGCCGAGCTGAATCTCCCGGGCATGAACCGGCTGAGCAGGAGCGTGCCTGCGCCGCCCATCGAGTTGCCGATGAGCGCCGTGCGGTCGGCTTGAATCGCGTAGGGCGAGCGGGTCTGCAGCCAGTCGATCGTCCAGACCAGTCGACGAAGCGTGTAGGGCACCACCACCGATGCATTGCTCGGAAGGTTGTTTCCGAACGGGTTCATGCCCGGCCACCAGCCGAACCAGTTGCTCGGTCGATCGAGGCTCACCTGACCGTTTGTCGCGACGAAGACCCTGTCGTCCATGGCGACCGTGATCCCGTCGACCGGCGTCGCACCGGTGTTCGCGTATTGCGCGGACTCAGGCGCCCACGACCAGTGGCTCCCTTGCGGGCCGCCGCCGTGCAGGCAGACGACGGCGGGGTAGGGCCCCGCGGGAAGTCCGCTTTTGGGCTCGAAGACGGAGAACACATGCGGCGCGCCGTGCTTCGCGGCGTTCGCGAGCACCGGCGTATCGGGGCGCGCGTCGTTCGGGTCGTCGCGGCCGTAGGTCCACATCGCGTAGGTGCGGAACGGGTAGCCCTGCTGCGTCGTGCCCGCGAGCTGCAGGTGGCAGGTGACGGGCTGGTTGACGGGGTCATAGACGGCGACGACGGGCGCGGGCGTGCGGTTCGTCGTGGAGACGGTCGTGTTTCCGTTGCGCACGACCGCGAAGTACTCGGTCGACTGTGCGCGTGGCGTGAAGACGAAGAGCCCCTCGTTCGCGGCAAGCGTGTAGACGCCGCCCTTCGCGGTCGGAACGCTCCACCGTGCGTTCGGCGACGCGAGCCTGAGCCGCGCGCCCGACCACTCTGGCTCGAACACGCGGCCCGCGAGGGTTCCCTGCGAGATCGAAGTGATCGGCGCCGCGCTGCGATAGATGTCGTAGGTGAGCGGAGCGGCTGCATCGACTTCCCACACGACGAACACCTGCCCGGCCGCCGACCACGCGCGGACATTCGATTGCGCGTGGGCGGTCGACGCGGCGAAGGCCAGGAGAACGAGCACGGCGATCGAGCGAATCATCGAAACATCCTCGAATCCATGGACAGGGAGAACCGTCGCATCGCCGCCACGAACACGGCGCGGAGTGCGATTGGCGGTGGTCAAACGCCCGGCCATACATCGGATTGCAGCGATTCGCCTCGCGTGGTCCGTGTTCTCGGCGCCCTGGCCACCCGGATGGGTCCAGCGATGGTTACACCGATGGGTACACCGATGGGTACGGCTCTCATGCCTGTGCGGGGGCATAGCCCTGGTCGCGGAGCCGCCGACCCATCGGCTCGTAGTCTGCTTCATTCGCCTCGCGGGTGCCGAGTCCTTCGACATAGCGGTTGTACATGCAAAAGGCCGCCGTGATGAGCACGGTGTCGTGGATGTCGTGGTCGCTCGCGCCGGCAGCGCGCGCGCGGTCGATGTGCTCCTGCTTCACGCCGAGCACGCAGTTCTGAAGCACGGCCGTGATCGCGAGGAGCGCCTACATCTTGGGCGAGAACCCGCTCGCGTCCTCGGAGGCGAGCAGGCGGTCGAGTGCCGTGCTGCGCTCAGGGCCGTACCACGCGCAAGCGGCGGCCGCGTGAGACTTCATGCAGAACCTGCAGCCGTTGAGGTACGAGGTCCACGCAGCGATCGTCTCACGGTCGCCTTGCTCCAGGCTCGCGGGCTGACGGAGGATGGTCTCTGCGAGCCCGAGAAGATGCTTCGCGGACTCTGGCCGGAAAGTGAGCGGTCCGCGGATCCCTGGGGCGTCGGTCGGCAGCGTGATGAAGGCCATGGGGCGATGGTAATCCGCGGGAACGACGGGATCCTTGCAACGGCGGGCAGGATTGTTGGAAGGTTCCGTGGAGAACGAGACGAAACCCCTCGCGCGGCTCCGTTTCACCGCGGAGAGGCCAAGTTGTCTCTCCAAGACCGCCCGAGACCGACGATGGAAAGACGCATGCCGGCCCCAAGACATCGCACGCTTCTGCACCTCGCACTGCTCGGGCTCGTCGCTGCCGCCGCGTCGGCGTCCGCGCCATCCTCCGTGGGGCAGGCCGGATCCACGGATCGCGCGGGTCTCCCGCAGCAGCCGGCCCTGCGTTTCGATCCACCGACCCTCGACCTCGGCGAGATGATCGCGGGTCAGCCGAAGTCGGCGATGCTGACGATCACGAACGCGAGCGACGCGCCGGTCACGATCTCGTCGATGAAGGGTGGCTGCGGCTGCACGACGCTGGGCGCCCACCCGACGGAGGCGATTCCCGCAGGGGCTTCGTTCAGCGTCGAGGTGACGGTCGATCCTGGCATGCGTACCGGAATCAGCCTACGAAAGCCCGTGTATGTGAAGCTTGCCGATGGACGCGCCGAGACGATGCATGTCGTGGGGAGCGTGAAGACCGTGATCGCGGTGACGCCCGAGCAGATCGATGCCGTCGGTCCGCTCGCGGAGGCCATCGCGGGCCTCGCGCTCGAGAGCGTGGACGGTGCGCCTTTCCGCGTCACGGGCTCCACGCCATCGGACCTCGTCGTCGCGCAGCGGCCCGACGGCGCATCAGGTCGGTTCGAGATCGAGCTCGACCTCGGTGCATGGGAGCGCGCGGGCCGCCCGCCGACCGTGATGCTCTTGACCGACCGCGCCGATGCGCGGCGGCTCGCGATCCCCGTCAAGTTCGCGGATGCGGTCGCCATGTTCAGGCTTCCGGTGGCGCAGGTCGGCAGCGCGCGCGACGAGTCGGTCCAGGACGCGCTGCTGAGGGACATCGATGCGGGTATCCCCGCGTCGTCGCGCTCGAAGCAGTTCCGCATGCGGCTGCATCGCGAGGCGGGAATGCTCTTCGTGCATGGAACGGCCGCGGATCTCGACTTGGTGCGCGCCGCCGTCCGGTCGCTTCCGCCGTCGCGCGAAGTGCGTGAATCGGCCCCTTCGCCGAAGACCTGACGGCGTCGCATCGCCTTCCCGCGCTTCCAGACCAACGCCTTCCTCGCCGCCGTGATCAACCCGACAGCCATCCCCTCCACGCCTGTCCCGAGCGACGCCGCCCGTCCGGCCGCCTGTGGACCCGACGATGCGCAGGTCGCGCAGTGGACCGAAGCGATGGTGCGGGGCGAGCGGTCGGCCTACGAGGCGCTCTTCCGCACGAAGTGCGCGTTCGTCGAGCGCGAGTCGGCGCGGATGCTCGGATCCCGCCGGTCGCTCGCCGACGATGTGGCGCAGGAGGTCTGGCTCCGCGTTGCGCGGAGGCCCGTTGCGTCACCGAGCGCCGCCAGCCTCGACGCCTGGCTCAAGCGCGTCGTCCGAAGCGCGGCGATCGACATGCTCCGAAGCGAGCTCTCGCGGCAGCTGCGCGAAAGTTCGGTGGCGCGCGAGCGCACGGAGGCGGTGCGGTTTCTCGACGGCTACGAGCTGCTCGAGTCGCTGCGGAACGACATCGCGGGAATCGAAGGACTCACGCCCGAGGAGCGGGCGATGTTCGAACTGAAGGCACGCACCGACGCGACCACGGCACGGCTTGCGGGCTGGCTCGGGATCGGCCCCGCCGCGGTCGACAGCAGGCTGCGCCGCGCTGCCGAGCGCGCGCGGCTGAACACCCAGGAAACACGAGGAAACCCATGAATCCGCTCACCGACGCGCAGGAGGCGACCCTTGCACGCGGACTCGCCGCGTTCGACCAGTCCGCACGCCGGCGGCGCGTGCGTCGTCAGGCGGTGCGGTTCGGCTCGGTCGCGGCGGTGCTTTCCGTGTGTGCGGTGCTCGCCCATCGTGCGAGCGCGCCCCAATCGAACGGGCTGCCGGCGTCCGTCGAGCTCGTGCGCGACGACGCGCAGCTCTCCGCCGAACTCGAGTTCGCCAACGCCTGTGAGCGGTTCAACCGGACCGGCGGACGCCTGGTGGTGGTCGAGTGCATGGTCCCGTGACGGAGTGAGCGCCGCGCGACGAACTGCGCGCCGTGGCTCCGTTCCTCTGTTGGACGGTCGCCACGCTCGACGCCGTTCCCAAGGAGTCGCCATGCACGCATCGATGCTCGCCCTCGTCTCGCTCTCGCTTCTCATGACCACGACCGTCTCGTCCGCGCAGACATTGGAGCCCGCCGCGGCGCCAGCGCCGATCGCCGCGTCGAAGCCCTCCGAGCACAAGCTCGGCTCCTTCGAGATCATCTCGGTCTCGCGGGCGCGCGCGCTGGTGCAGGACGGGAAGGTGCATCCGCTCGATACGCGGCCCGTGGCGAAGTATCTCGCGGGCCACCTCCCGCGCGCGGCGCACATCGAGGACGAGCAGCTTCGCGCGCCGGCGGGTGGGATGCCGGTCCAGTTCCTGCCTTCGGCCGAACTCGCCCGGATCTTCGAGCGCGCCGGCGCGACCGCCGAGAAGCCCGTCCTGGTCTACAGCGACGGCGAGGATCCTCTCGCCGCCGCGATCACCGCCTATGCGCTGCTGAAGGCCGGCCACCCGCGCGTCCTTCTCCTCGACGGCGGTTTCGACGCATGGCGCGGCGTCGCCGATGTCACGCAGGAATTCGGCCTCTACCAGCCGTCGCCGTGGAGCGCTCCAGCGCCGACCGTCCCGATCGTGGCTTCGCTCGACGATGTCCGGCGGATGGTCGATACCGATGAAGGCGTGTTGGTCGATGCGCGCCCAGCCCGCCTCTTCCGCGGCGAGGGCAAGCACTGGGTGCGCAACGGTCACATCCCCGGCGCCGTGAACCTCGACTGGAAGTCGCTCGTGCGCAGCGACAACGAGTCGCTCTTCAAGCCGCGCAAGGAGATCGAGGCGCTGCTCCGCGAGGCGGGGCTCGAGGCCACATCGCCCACGATCGTCTACTGCGGCACCGGCCGCGAGGCGACGCTCCTCTACCTCTATCTCAAGGGCGTCCTGCAGTGGCCGCGCGTCACGCTGTACGAGGGTTCGTGGACCGAATGGTCGGCCAATCCTTCGCTTCCGACGAGGAGCGGCGACGAGCCCTACATCCCGCTGTCGGCCGATGGCGATGTCCTCGTGGGCGGACAGCCGAGCGAGCCGCTCCTTCGCGAACTCGCGGACCAGGGCGTCACGCTGATGATCAACTGCAGGACCGCAGGGGAGGCGGCGTCGGTTCCGTTCGCCCAGGCCGCGCTCGCGAAGTCGCTCGGCATGGGCTTCGTCGAGATCCCGCTCGGAGGGAACGAAGGCTTCTCGCCCGAGGACGTCGCGGCGCTCAAGTCTGCCCTTGAGTCGCGCAAGGCGGGCAAGGTCCTCCTCTACTGCGCGAGCGGAGGGCGGGCGACGACCCTGTGGCTCGCCCACCTCGTGCTGAACGAAGGTCTCACGCTTGAGGCCGCGCAAGAGCGGGCCCGTGCAGCGGGCATGTTGCGGCGCTCCGGCCTTGAACGCTTGCTCGATCGCGACACGGTGCTCCAGGTCAAGCCGTGAAAGGCGTGGGCGGAGAGGAAGGGCGCGAGCGGTGCCTCCCCAATCGGGGGGTGATTTCTCTCGACTCAAGGCGCTTCATTTATGGCGACCGAATTCGAAAGCCTGCGTACGATTGAGCTCCCTTCGCGTCTCGTGGGCGCCCCTGCGTTTGTGGCGCGGTCGAGCCGGAGGACTCCGAGCCATGAAGCAATGAGCGAAGTCCACATCGAGCTGAAGTCGCCGAGCGTGCTGCGGGCATTGACGGACATCCCGACCATGCAGCGGTGGGAGATCCTCCGACGCGCGCAGCGCCCGTTCACGGTCACCCAGCTCGCGGAGGCGGCACGAGTCGCGCCTGGCGAGGCGCAGCGCTCGCTCGACATCCTCGTCGAGGCGGAGCTCGTGGTCATGAGGCCGGCGGCGACCCGCCGGCCGAAGATCACCTATCGCGCGGCGATGAAGCGGCTCTTCCTTCAGTGGGATCGACGCGACCCCGAGGGCGTGGCGGCGTCGCGCGCCCTCGGCGACTGCATGTGGAGGTACAGCCGCAAGGTCATCGACGAGGCCGCGGCGCACCCGGGGGCCGAGGAGTTCGCGACGCTCAGCGTCAGCGGCCAGACGAGCGTCATGCTTCTTGAGGACGATGCGCAACGCGTGCGCGAGTCGTTTCTGTCGACCTACGCGATGCTCGCGGAGGCGGATCGGCGCGCCCGCGGGTGCGCGGATCCACGGAAGCCGATTCCCTTTCATGTCGCCTTCGATCTGCGAAGGCTCTGGAATCCGGAACTCCCGATGGCGGAGTTCTTCGTGAACGAGTCGCAGCTGCATGAAATGGAGCAGGCGCGCTATTCGACGAGCCTCGCCGATCTCCTCTCGCCGCGCGAGCTTGAGATCGCGAAGCTGCTCGAGTCAGGCAAGAGCCGTCCTGCCATCGCGCGGGAACTCGGCCTGACGGCCAACACAGTGGCGTCCCTGAGCAAGATCATCTACCGCAAGCTCGGCGTCCGGAGCCGGGCGGCATTGACGGCCCGCATGCGGCTCGGTTGAGCGCGCGCCTGTGCGGCGATTGCCCGCAGTTCTCGGATGGATGGCCAGCCACGCCCGCGCCCTGCGACGCGGCGCGCGGCGGGATACAGGGGCGCTCGCGGCAATTCGGGCGCGTGTCGACCGTTCGACCGGCATGCCTCCTGTCTTCATCCGCCTCGCGCTCGTCGCATCCGCCATTGCCTGTGCGGTGGCCTCGGAACACGCGTCCGCGCAGGACCTGCGCTTCATCCCGCTGCCGCAGCCCGCGTCGCCGCGCGACCTTCTCCACAACCCGATCAGCAACACGCTCTACACCGCGAACACGCCGCAGACGGGCGCGCCCTCGGCGGAGAGCGTCACCATTATCGACGGTGCGACCGACGCGATCATCGCGACGGTCCCTGTCGGCGCGGGGCCGCGCGACTTCTGCCTGAACACCCAGAACAACAGGGTGTATGTCGCCAACTACTTCGCTGACACCGTCACCGTGATCGACGGTGTCACCAACCAGATCCTCGCCGTCGTGCCCGCGGGCGACGGGCCGCGTGCGCTCGCCTACAACTCGCAGAACAACCGCATCTACTGCGCGAACGAGTTCACGGGGAATGTCACCGTGATCGACGGCGTCACCCACGCGGTCGTCGCGACGGTTCCAGTCGGCTCGACGCCGCGAGTCATCTGCTACAACCCGATCAGCAACAGGATCTACTGCCCGAACGCGGGCAGCCAGAGCGTGTCCGTCATCAACGGTGCGACGAATGCGGTCATCGCAACGGTTCCCGTCGGCAATCTGCCGCGCGGCATCCTGTTCAATCCGGCGAGCAACCGCGTCTACTGCTCGAACTACGGCTCAGACACGGTGAGCGTGATCGACGGCGTCACGAACGCCGTGGTCGCCACGGTCCCGGTCGGCGACGGCCCGACCGCGATGGTGCACAATCCCGTCGGAAACAAGGTGTATGTCTCGAATGTCGGCGCGCCCGGGCCGAACACGCCGGCGATCTGCTCGGTGTCGGTGATCGCCGACGCGACGAACACGGTCGCCAAGACGCTCTCCGCCGGCGACGAGCCGACCGCCTTCTGCTACAGCGAGAGCGACGGCATGATCTACTGGGTGAACGAATGGAGCCACACGGTGGCGGTCGTGGACGCCAAGACCGACACGCAGGTGAACCTGATCTCGCTCGGCTCGACGACCGTGCAGCCCGTCGACATCGCGTACAACCCGGTGAACGGGCTGGTCTACACCGCCAACAGGCTCACGCTCAACATCGGCGTCATCACCGTGTCCGGATCGAATTGCGCGGCCGATCTCGACGGAAGCGGGGCCGTCGATGGAGGAGATCTCGGCATTCTTCTCTCTGGCTGGGGCACTCCCGCGGGAGATGTCACGGGTGACAAGCAGACGAACGGCGAGGACCTCGGCCTGCTGCTGTCGAACTGGGGACCGTGCTGACGCGCGTCGATCGAAAGCCGCGGTCGGCCGCGCGGGCGGCGGCAGCGGCATGGGGCCGCCCCTCGCGTACATTGCCCGCATGCCGTACAGCGTCACGCTCGACCCCGTGCGCCTGGATCTCGATGCGATCCACGGCATGCTTGCGGGCACCTACTGGTCGACGAACATCCGGCGAGAGGTGCTGGACGAGGCGCTGCGCAACAGCATCGTCGTGGTGGCGGTCGACGAGGCGTCGGGGGAGACGGTCGGAATCGCGCGGGTGGTGACAGACCGTGCCACTTTCGCCTGGCTTTGCGATGTGTATGTGCTCGAGGGGCATCGCGGACACGGGCTCTCGCGGCGAATGCTCGAGGAGCTCGAGCGGCATCCCTCGCTCCAGACGCTCAGACGCTGGTGCCTCGCGACTCGCGACGCGCACGGGCTCTACGGGAAGTTCGGCTATAGCCCTGTGCCCGCCGACCGCTGGATGGAGAAGCAGGGGCCGAAGGAGCGCTGGCAGGAGCCGCCCGCATCGGGAGCGTGACGTCTACCGTGCGGTCACAGCGGGCTCGAGCAGGGTGACGCGCGGCGCGGCGCCCGTCGTGTCGAGCCGCGTGCGGACGCCCTGCGCGATCGTCAGCATCGGCACCGTGTGGCAGCAATCGAAGTCGCTCGCGATCGGGAACTTCGGCGCGCCGCCGAGTTCGCCGTGGATCGCCTCGAGCAGAAGCTCCTCGACCGACAGCGGGCAGCCTTGGTCGGTCCAGAACTCGACGCGTCCCCAGACGAGGCCCGCGATTCGCTTGAACACGCCGAGCGCGGCGAGATGGCGGAATGCGCGCTCTGCGTCCGTCGGCGAGCTCGACATGTCCTCGATGAAGAGGATCGCGCCGTCCATATCGGGGAACTCGGGCGCACCCGCGTTTGTCCGCAGCGTGTTGAGGTTGCAGACGACCGCAGGGCCCTCGGCCACGCCGCCCGCCACCGTGCGCCAGCCCGCCGTCGGCTCCCACTTGCGCTCTTCGGTGCGCCACGCGTCGGTCCTCGCGTCGCGCATGTGACGGCTCCAGCGCGCCGGCGCCACGAGTTCGCGCGCGCCCGACAGATGCCGCATCGTCGCGTCGAGGAACGACTCCGCGGTCTCGGGAAGCACCGCGGGCCACTCGCCGAAGCTCGGCATCACGGCCGGCCCGTAGAAGGTGGAGAGCCCCGCATGCCGCATGAACGCAAGATGCAGCGAGGTGATGTCGCTGTAGCCGCAGAAAATCTTTGGGTTCGCGCGGATGAGGCCGAAGTCGAGGTAGGGGACGAGGCTCGACGAGTTCGAGCCGCCGATCGTCGCGATGACGGCGCGGACCTCGGGGTTCGCGAAGAGCGCGTTGATCTCGGCCGCACGGTCCTGCGGCGTGCCCGAGCGTGCGCCCTGCGCGGTCGCCTTCGTGGTGAGGTCGCCCTCGACCACGCGGAAGCCGAGGCGCTTGAGCTCTTCAATGCCGTGGAGGTACTTGGCGCGGAACAACGAGTGCGCGGGCAATGATGGCGTGCAGATGCCGATCAGGTCCCCGCGGAGAAGTGCTGGTGCGCGTACGAGATGCATGGCTGCGAGTCTATCTCTCCTTCGTGGACCATCGCCGGCTTCGTCGGCCGGAACCTAGAACTGGAAGGTCAGGTTCACGAGGCCGCCAACCCAGGGGTCGAGCGGTCGGCCTGCTGCGGCCTCGAGACCGTCGCCCGGGAGCGACACGCCCACGCCGAGCGTGAGATACGCGTTCGGGCTCAGCGCGCGCACGAACTCGAGGTAGAAGTCGTCGGAGAGGTGCGTCGTCGGCACGCCCGACACGAGGACGGGCTGGCCGTTGATGAACTCGATGCGTCCGCCTTGCCCGAACTGCAGCGGGCTGTTCGTCTCGGCCGCGTCGACGCGCCAGTAGGAGAGCGTCAGGAAGTCGGCGGGCGACAGCGTCAGGTTCAGCGAAAGGCGGTGCGACGCCACATTGGTGTTGTAGAACGCAAGCGCGGCGTTCGAGCCCGAGGCGAAGGCGTGCACGCCGCCGTCGTAGAACAACGGGTCGAAGCGCTCGAGCGTCGCGGTGTTCGGGTCGTCGCCGCTGAACCGCCGGTACGCGTAGCTCAGCTTGGGCCGCAGCGGCGAGTCGGTCCACTGGTGGCCGATCTCCGCGCTGATCGCGTAGGACGAGAGATCGATGCGGTCGTTCCACTGGTACGCGCCCTCGACCGCGGCGTACAGGCCCGGGAGATCGTCCGCGAGCGGAAGGAACCGCAGATACGGGTTCACGGTCTCGGTGTCCTTGCGCCCGTCGTTGATGATGACCAGCGGCGCGCGGACATAGGGCATCGTCGAGTCGAAGGCGTTCACATAGCCGACGCCCACGAACGAGTCGTTGCGCGACTCGCTGAAGCGGTACTCGAGCTTGCCGCCGAAGAGCGTCGTCGTGGGATCGCTCGGGCCGAACGCGTTGTACTCAAGGACGAAGAGGTCCGCCGCGAACCGGCCGGCCGTCATGCGCGCGACGCCCGAGTTCTGCCACGCCCGCCGCGGCGAGACCAGCGTGGCGCCGCGCTGGGCGCCGTTCTGCGCGCCGAGATGGATCAGCATGCCCGTCCCGTAGCGGTACTCCTGCTGGCCACCCGAGAGATCGAGCGAGAACTCCGAGGCCGTGTCGGACAGTCGCACGCCGCCGTAGGCGCTCTCGAGCGACGCTCGGCCCGCGTTGCCCTGATCGAAGACATCGCGCCCGATGTTCCCGGTGGCCGCAAGCCCGAGGCCTGCGTAGAACCCAAGCGACTCCGAAGCGGCGTAGGACACGCGGGCGCTGGGCACGAACCACATCTCGTCCCAGACGCGGTCGGCGCTGTAGTTGGCGGTGGGTGCGAAGACCTCCGCGAGCTCCCAGTAGCTATTGCTCTCCGCCACGAACTGCGTGCCCGCGAAGAGCCCGAGCTTGACCGTCCAAGGCCCTTCCGTGAAGAGGAGCGGGTCGGACGGCGGGAGAGCAGCGGGTGCAGCAGCGGGTTCGCCCGCGGCTGTCGCGGCAGCAGGCCGTTCTCCATCCTGGCCATGGCACGGGGACGCGAGGGCGGCGCACACGGCGGCGCAGGCGAGGGTGGACGGCGTGGACTTCATGGACGATGGGTCAGGGACGGGGCGTGAGCGTTCCGCCCGCCTGGCGCGGCGGGAACTCGGCGAGCGACTTGAAGTGCGCCTCGAGCGTGTCGCGCACGATGCCGCCGAGGAACGCCTTCTTCATGGCGATGTCGTTGTTCTTCGTGCCGCCGTGCTTCTCGAACGGATCCATCTTCAGGTTGAAGATCTCGGCCGACGGCTTGTTGTAGTCGAAGAACCCCTCGCGGGCCTCGAAGTGGAACTTCCAGTTGCCGACGCGGATCGCGGTCAGCTTCGCCTCGTTGTACATGAACACCCGCTCGCGCGCCGATGGAGCGCCGCCCGTCGGCGCGGCCCAGTGCGCCAGCTGGTTCACGCCGTCGATGTGGACCTTGAACTCCTCGCGCATCCGGTCGGCCACATTCTCGATGCCCGCCGCCGTCGCCAGCGTCGTGAAGCAGTCGAGGTGCTCGTGGATGCCGTTGCTCACCGAACCGGCCGGAACCTTCGCGGGCCAGCGCAGGAGGAACGGAACGCGCACGCCGCCTTCCCAGGTCGTGGCCTTCTCGCCGCGGAACGGAGTGGTGCCGCCATCCGGCCACCACGCCGACATCGCGCCGTTGTCGGTGGTGTAGATCACGATCGTGTTCTTCGCGATGCCGAGCCGGTCGAGGGTGTCGAGCAGCTGCCCGACATGGCCGTCATGCTCCATCATGCCCGAGCCGTAGATGTCGTCGCCGCCCGTGTGGTCCTTCGCGAGGTAGCGCGATTCGGGCTTGAGGTGCGTGTAGATGTGCATGCGCGACGGGCAGAACCACGCCAGAAACGGCTTGTCCGCCGCATGCGACTCCTCCATGAACCGGATCGTGCGCGCGGCGAACTGCTCGTCGATCGTCTTCATGCGCTCGATGGTGAGCGGCCCGGTGTCGGTGATCCGCTGCTTCCCGACGCGGCCGAAGCGGGGGTCCTCGGTCGGGTCGTCGACATTCGTCGCCACGCAGTCGAGCACGCCGCGCGGCCGGTACTTCGCGTTGAACGCGGGGTCCTTCGGCCAATCGGGATCCTCGGGTTCTTCCTCGCTGTTGAGGTGGTAGAGGTTGCCGAAGAACTCGTCGAAGCCATGGACGGTCGGAAGGTGCTCGTTGCGGTCGCCGAGATGGTTCTTGCCGAACTGGCCCGTGCGGTAGCCCACGCGCTTCAAGAGCACGGCGAGCGTCGGATCGCGCGCATCGAGTCCGATGGGCGACCCGGGCAGCCCGACGGTTGTCAGGCCCGTGCGGATCGGCAGCTGGCCCGTGATGAACGCCGCGCGTCCCGGCGTGCAGGTCGGCTGCGAGTAGTGGTCGGTGAACAGCTTGCCTTCACGCGCGATGCGGTCGATGTTCGGCGTCGGCGCCATCATGCCGTGGCTGTAGGCGCCGACATTCCACCAGCCGACATCGTCGGGAATGATCACGAGGATGTTGGGAGGCGTCGCTGTGGTGGCGTCCGCAGGCGTCTCGCCCGCGCTCGAGGCTGCGCGCGCGGTCGATGCGATCGTCGCGGTGAGAAGCGCGCACACGAGCGCCGTCCGGAGGAGGGCGCCCACCAACCAATGGCTCAAGGTCGTCATGCGACGCACGATACCGCGCGGGGCGTGAACCCTCAGAGAAACCACGGGAACCCGATCGAAATTGGCACGACGCAGGTACCCGCTTGGGGGTGAACGCGACGCGGCCCGTCGGGCTTCCCCGCGGGAAGGATCGTCACTCGGCGCGCAGCTGCCACGAAAGCACATCGAGGTCCGGCAGCGACTCGCCCAGCCCCGCGACCTCGAGCCGACGCAGCATGTTCAGGCACTGCGCGCGGTGGTGCATGCCGTGCGTCGTCACATGGACGAGCATCGCGCCGAGCGTGAGGCGATACGCCGTACCCCCGAGCGTGACCTCGACCACGGTGTCGAGTCCGCGTTCGCGCGCGCGCTGCGCGCTTGCGGAAAGCTCGGCTTCCGCGCGGTCGAGCAGCCCGTGCAGCTGTGCGATCGTCCTGGCGCCGCCGCCTTCGATCGACGGCCGGACCGCATGCGGCGGACCTTCGAGCCTGTCGGCCCAGCGCAGCATGGCGCCCACGATGTGCGTCAGCGTGTCGTGCAGCGATCCCGGGCCGATGTCGAAGCGGCGGTGGAGCTGCTCTTCGGTCAGTTCCCCGCACGCGCGCAGCAGTTCGCGCGTGGCCCACGCGTCGTGCCTGAGCAGGATGTCGAGGGTGTCGGATGGCTGCCGAGCCTCCGGTGCGGTCGCCGCGGGCGTCCGCGCTGCCGTCACCCGCGCGATCAGCAGTCCATCGTACCCCTTCGCGCCGACGGTCTGGATTCCCGCGGCCTCGAGGCGCGGATGCTTCGCGACCATGTCCATCATCGTCCGCGCGCCGTTCACGCCGGCATCGTCGGTGTCCGGATCGATCAGGCGCCCGCGGCGCACGACATTGTCGACGAGGATCAGCGTGCCCTCGCGCGCAAGCGCGACCGCGCGCTCGAGGTACTGCGGGCAGCTCTCCTTGTCGGCATCGATGAAGATCAGGTCGAACGGAGCCTCGCCGCGCGCAATCATCGCGTCAAGCGAGTCGACCGCGAGTCCCGTCACGACCTCGACCTGCTGCGAAAGCCCCGCGTGGGCGAGGTTGGCGCGCGCGAGATCGGCGCGTGCGGGGTCGAGTTCGAGCGTGATGAGCCGGCCACCCGCCGGCAGCGCGCGCGCCAGCCAGATGGCGCTGTAGCCCGCGAGCGTTCCGACCTCGAGGATGCGCCGCGCCTGCATCGAGCGCGCGATCACCTGGAGCAGCCGCCCTTGGGCGGGCGCGACCGCGATTTCGGGCAGCCCCGCGCGGGTGGCCGCAGCCGTCGCGTGGGTCAGCGCGTCATCCGGAGGCGCGAGCCAGTCCTCGAAGGCGCGGTCGACGGTGTTCCAGAGTTCCTGTGTCGGTGTCAGCGGCTGCACGCGCGCAGTATGCCAACCGGCCGTCGCCCGTGGTGCGCGTGGCTATGGACGGCCATGAAATCGGCCTGAGACCCATTTGAGTCTGTGGCCCGCGGCCGATGCACTGCAGCGCGGCAGGGTGCCGAGCGACCGTGTCTCCGGGCCTTAGGGATTGCGCGCGACGCGGATACCCGTGCTGGTTCCGAAGTCGTACGCCTGCATCTCGTAGCGGCGCGAGGCGCGGTTGAAGCCGTCTTCGTAGTTGAAGAAGCTGCCGCGCGCGATGCGCGATTCGCCCGTCGCGGGACCGGTCGGGTTCGTCTTCGCGCTCCGCGTGTACTCGCCGTACCAGTCGTTCACCCATTCCCAGGCGTTGCCGATCATGTCGTGGAAGCCGAGCGCGTTCGCGGCCTTGGTGCCGACGGGTTGCTTGCGTCCGTCGGAGTTGCCGCGGTGCCACGCGATCGCGTCGAGCTCGCCGTAGCGAGGCGCCTGCGCGCCGGCGCGGCACGCGAATTCCCACTCCGCCTCGGTGGGAAGGCGCATCCCGATCTTGCGGCAGAACTCCGCGGAGTTCGCCCATCCGGCGGTGATCGGGAGGCCTGCGCGCGAGTCGAGCGCGGGGTCCGGCTCGTCGCTCACCGGAGTCGTGGTGAAGGTCACGGTGCCGTCCGGTCCGGCGACGGCCGTCTGGCGCGTGGCGATTCGATTTCCCTGCTGATCGACGAGCTCGTATCCACCGCTGACCACGATCGTGGCGCCGCCACCGACCTCGATCTCGGCGCCCTCGACGCCCGGCTGCGCGCGCTCTGAACCACTCGTCGCCTTCGCGCCCATCACCTTCGTCCACTGCTCGCGCGTCACCTCGTACCGACCGAGGTAGTACGGATCCGTCAGCGTGACGCTGTGCGCAGGCACTTCGTTCGCGAGCGCCTCGGCGTCGCCCGCGGTCTTGCCCATCATGAACTGCCCCGGCGGAACGAGCAGCATCTCGATGCCCGAGGCCTTGTCACGGACGCGCCAGGGGAGACCCGTCTTCGCGATCGCCTCACGGAGCGCCGGATCGGTCACGACCGTGGCGTCGACATCCTGCTCGATGATCTCGCACCACTCGAGCGTCGCCGCGGCGCGGGGCGCGGTGGCTGCAGGTGCCGCGGGAGCGGGGGGGACCGCGGGCGCCGCCGTCGCGGTCACGGCGATGGCGGCCACGGGAGCCTTCGCAGCGTCCTTCGCCGGTGCGGGGTTCATGCCGATCGTCCGCGCAGCCGGCATCGCGGCCGCGGTCGGAGCGTCGAGCGTCGTCGCAGCGGGCGAGTTCTTCATGAACATCGCGTACCAGACGCGGTCGAGCTCGTCGGCGCGGGCGCGCAGGCGCTCGCGCAGCACGGCGCGCTGGTCGGCGGAACGGTCGTCCATCGTCATCATGACACCCGTGCGGTTCAGGGGAACCACTTCCTCAAGCATGCGCAGGCCGATGTTGTAGAGGGCGATGGCACCTGCGTCGTCGAGCGATTCCGCCTGCTCGAGCATCTCCTTGAGCAGGAAGCGCGTGTTGAACTGGGCGTCGCCACCCATCGCGAACTCCTTGATGTCCTTCTCGATGTACGCCTGCGACGCGATCGACTTGTTCTCGAACTGCGGAGGAACGATCACGCGGTCGACGATATGGACCACCGTGCCGCCGACGGGAATGTCACCCGCCACGATGCGCGCCTTGAACGGCTCCTCGGACGCACGATCGGAGCTCGACCGCATCCGGTAGACGAACACGCTGCCGTTCTGGAGGATGTCGATCACGAAGCGGTCGTTGTTCCGCGAGACCATGGTCGGGCCGCGCTCGCCGTCGTCGAAGTCGAAGCTCCAGGTCTGGAGCCGCGGAACCGCGTGCCAGTCGAGGACCGCGCGCAGCATGTCGCGGTTCTTCGGGTCGAGCAGGGCGGTTCGCTCGGCCTCGGAAAGCCGCGCAAACGCGTCGTTCGTCGGGATGAAGAGCGTCCAGCTGCCGTCCGGCTCGGGCTTCGCCCAGTCCTGGTCGGCGCCGCTCGCCTCGACGGCCGCGACGAAGGTCGAGAAGCGTCCGTCCGGTACCGCGCGAAGCGCGGCGAGCAGATCGACGGGCGCGGCCTCCTTCATCGACACGCCCATCGCGTCCTCCGAACGCAGCGGCTTCGGCAGCACCACGCGGTCGATCACATGGATCACGCCGTTCGTGCAGCGGATGTCGTCGTTGACCACATTCGCGTCGCCGTAGCGGAAGCCGCGTCGGTCGGCCGCGATCGTCTCGCGTCCGCCGCCCGCGGTGCGTGCCATCTGCGGGTCCTCGATGTTCGCGACCTCCATCGAGAGGAGGCGCCCCGGCACCACATGGTGCGCGAGGATCGCGCGCAGCTTGTCCTTGTTCTCGGGAAGGAGCAGCGACTCGAGCGTGCCCTTCGGCAGCGCTGCGAACGCCTCGTCGGTCGGCGCGAACACCGTGAACGGGCCGCCGGACTTGAGCGCGTCGGTGAGGCCTGCAGCGTCGATCGCGGCGACGAGCGTCTTGAACTTGCCGGCGATCGCCGTATCGACGATGTCCTTTGTCGGTGCGGCGCGCTGGGCCGGTGCGCCATCGGCGGCGCGAACCTGCACTCGGCTCTGGACTTGAACGGGCGCGGCCGCAAGCGCGGCTGAAGTGAAGAGGACGGACGCGGTAGCGAGCGTGGATGCAAGCATCTGCATGGGTGAGGCCTCGGACGAAGGGTCTTGCGCCCAAAGTTGGGCCGAAGGGTTTCGCCACGGTCACTTGCGTGGATTCTCACAACGAGGCGTCGTCGCGAGATTCCCGCATGCCCCAAATGGGTGCGCGGAAGCCCCCAGACGCCTTCTGTGCGAGGCCTTCGACGCGATTTCCGCCCGTGACAGAGTTCTACTTC
>CAYMSD010000018.1:32468-43457 GCA_964393015.1 uncultured Klebsiella sp. | reverse complement strand
CACAGACGACGACACAGACGACGACACAGACGACGACACAGACGACGACACAGACGACGACACAGACCCACGGACCACACATGCAGACCCTTCTCTCGTCCGACCTCATGGCCTCCATCCTCGCGCCGGGCCGCGGCGATGGCCTCGTTGCCCTTCTCCTGCAGGACGAGCCCGGCGGCGGCGGCACGCTCCTCAAGTTCGTCACGGATGGCGGGCCGATCGGCTACATCATCGTGCTGCTCTCGGTGGTCGCGCTCGCGTTCGTCGTGATCCACTTCACGCAGATCCGCCGCAGCGTGCTGCTGCCCGCGGACAAGATCCGCGCGACGCAGGAGATGGTCGAGCGCGGCGACCTCGAGGGCGCGCTCGAGTACGCCACGCTGCCCGCGAACGACTGCTACTACCTCCGCGTGGTCGGGTCGGGGCTCAAGCGGTTCCTCCGCTCGCCGTTCGGCGCCTTCGAGATCAAGGCCGCGATGGAGGAGGCGGGCGCGGAGGAGACCGCGAAGCTCTACCGCACGATGGATGTGATCGCGACGATCGGCGCCGTGGCGCCGCTCCTCGGCCTTCTCGGCACCGTGCAGGGCATGATCGGCGCGTTCGACACGGTCGCCGCGGGCGCCGCCAACAGCGCCAACTACTACGAGGCGCTCGCGGCGAACATCTCCGTCGCGCTCATCACCACCTTCCAGGGCCTCGTCGTGGCGATCCCGTGCGTGTCGATCTACGGCTACCTGCGCAACCGCGTCGACGCGCTCGCGGGCGAATGCGCCGCGGGCGCAGAGGAGATCGTGACGCTCGTCGAGCGCAGCGCGCGCAAGGGCGGCCCGACGGGCTGAACCGTCTTCCGCAGTCCAGGCCGTCCACCGCGCCCGAGCCGACGCAGGCCCAGAGAGACCAAGGCAGCAACCGTGCAGTTCACCCCGTCACGCAACAGGAAGCGGCCGCTCGGCGTCGACATGACGCCGATGATCGACATCGTCTTCCAGCTGCTCATCTTCTTCCTCGTGACGGCGCAGATGGCCGAGCAGACGCGCGCGAAGCTCGACCTTCCCAAGGAGCCCGGCGAGACGACGCCCGACCGCGAGTTCGCGGGGCTCACGATCAATGTGCTTGCCGACGGCTCGCTCGTCGTGAACGACGCCGAGGTCTCGCTCGACGACCTCGACGCGATCGTCGACGAGGCGATCCGCGTCGCGGGCGGCGCAGACCGCCTGAAGCCGCTCGTGCGCGCGGACCGCGCCTGCGACGCGGCGCGGCTCAACGAGGTCTTCCGCCGCCTCGGCGGACGCGGGCTCGCGGCCGTCCGCCTCGCCACCGAAAGGGGGCGCTGAGATGCGCTTCCAGCGGAAGACCGACGACCGCAAGCCCGAGATCAGCCTTGCGTCGATGATCGACGTGACCTTCCTCCTTCTTGCCTACTTCGTCATCACGACGGGTTCTGGAGTGAACGAATCGAAGCTCTCGCCGAACCTGCGCGTGCAGCAGGGGAGCGAGGTCCAGGACGACCTCGAGCCGCAGGTCCTCGAGGTCCTGCGCGTCGACGGCGTGCCCGTCTTCAGGCTTGGTTCCGTCGATCTCGCGACCCGCGCCGAACTTGTGGCGGCGCTCGACCCGCTGCCGCGCGAGAAGGGCCTCTTCGTGCGCGTCCATGCGGGCGTCGAGGTCGCGGCGGCGGCCGCAGCCATCCAGTGTGCCCGCGACGCGGGATTCGAGGCAGTCACCTATGTGCCCGCGAACTGAAAGGCCCATCCTCGCCGTCGCCCTGGCCATGGCCCTGGCCGGCGACCTGTTCATCGGCCCGGCCACTGGCCACGGGCTCGCCGCCGCGGCGCCGGCGGGTCTCTCGCGCGCGGACGACACGCTCGAATACCTCGAGTCGCGCGGCCTCGACGAGCTTTCGGTGCGCAGGCTCGAGGAGCTCGCGCGCGCAGCCGAGGGAGAGATGCGCGCGGCGCATCTCGAGCGGCTCGCGACGCTCGTCGCGCGCATGCTCGACGACTCGGCGGAGGGCCCCGCGCAGGATCGGCTTCTCGCCCGCGCGGACGCGCTCGTCGCGTCGATCGACACCACGCGCGGCGACCAGCTTCGCCTCGCCGCCGCGCGGACGCGCTATCGCGCGGCGGCGCGCACGGCCGAGTCGATCCGCGCCGGCATCGCGGCCGACGGTGCCCGTGCGGCCTCGACGCTCGAGGCGCAGGCCGCGGAGCTCCTCCGCATCGCGGGGCGCGCGGACGAGCGCGGAAAGGTGCTCGACCGACGCCTCGACCGCAGCGAGGGACTCGGGCGCGACATCCTCGACGAGCAGCTCGCGGAGGAGCGCTCGCTCGCGGGGCAGGCGCGCTTCCTCGCGGCGTGGAGCCTTCTCTACGAGGGCTGGCTCGCGCGCACCAAGCCCGAGCTCGAGCAGGCGAAGCAGCTCTTCGCCGACATGCTCGGCGCGCGCGACGGGCAGCTTGTGCCTGCGGATGTGTCGGAGGACCTGCGCCGCGAGGAGGCGTTCGCGAGCGCGATCCTCGGGCTTGCGCTCGCGAAGGCGCGGCTCGACGGCCACGCGGAGGCCACGCGCTGGCTCGCGCTCCTCGAGGCGCGCGAGACGGTCGCGTCGATCCGCGACGCGATCGACGGATGGAAGATGGTCGCCGCGCTCGATGGCGGTGGCTTCGAGTCCGCGCGCAGGTCGTTCGCGCGGCTCTCGGGCCGCGAGGACATCGGAAACTGGGCGCGCGTCGCGGTGGCGCGGAGCGTGGAGGACGGCGGCACCAGCCCCGAGGCCGCGCTCCTGCAGCGCGAGGCGCTCGCGCAGCTCGCGGCTGCGCGCGACCTCACGGCGATCCGCGCGCTCGTCACGAGGTACGGCGACGCGATCCTCGGCGCCGACACATCGGGATTCGTGCCGCTCTATGTGCGCGCGCTGCGCCTCTACGAGGATTCGCAGGCTGCGATCGCGGAGGCGGGCGCCGATGTCGAGCGCCTCGCCGCACCCGATGTGCGCGCCGACGCACGGGCGTCCGCGGATGCGCTCGGCGCCGCGCTCGCAGCCGCCGATGCGGCGTCCTTTCCCGATGCAGCGACGGCGTGCCGCGAGATGCGCGCGTGGAGCCTGCGCGGGGCGGGCGAGTTCGCGGAGGCCGCGCGCGCGTTCGACGCCGTCGCGGACGAGCGCGTCGGGATGCGCGCGGAAAACGCCTCGCGCGTGGCGATCGCCTGCATCGAGGATGCGCGCGCCGCGACGAAGGACCCCGCGGAACGGACGAAGCTCGAGGCCGAGCTCGTCGCGCGCGTCGATGCGTTCCTCTCCCGATTCCCGGGAAGCGACCATGTGCCCGAGCTCCTCGTGCGCAAGGTGGCGCTGTCCGCCACGCCCGACTCTGCGGATGTCGAGGAACTCCTGCGCGTGAAGCCCGACAGCCCCGAGTGGCTCTCGTCGCGCAGGCAGGCTGTCTTCGCGCTCTACCGCGTGTTCCGCGGCGGCAAGGCGCCGCGCGTCGAGACGGCGCGGCGCTACATGGAGGTGCTCAACGAGCTTCCCGTCGACGACGCCACCGGCCTGCCCGCGGGGAGCCCCGCGATCGCGCGGCAGGCGCTCGAGGTGGCGCTCGCGACCGAGATCCGCGACACGCGTCTTGCTGCGAACCTGCTCGAGGGCCTTGCGAAGGCGGGTGCGGCGGGCGCGTTCGACCTGCGCGAGGCGGACGAGGAGCTCGCGTACAGGCGGCTCCAGCTGGCGATGTACGCGAACCGCTGGGCCGATGTCGAGGCCGCGCTCGCGCCGTTCGAGAAGCCCGAGGCGACCGCGCTCTGGGCCGACGCGGCGCTGCGGCTTGCGATCCGCGGCGCAGAGGCGCGACGGCGCGCGGCCGACGAGGACGCGCCCGAGCGCGGCGGATTCGTGGCCACGATCGTGCGCGCGGGCGACGCCATCTTCGAGCGCGCGGGCGGCGCGGCGGTTGCGCTCGGGGCGAAGGACGCGGACCGCGCGCTCCTCGACCTCGCGCGCATCGCGCTCGATGCGCGCGTGGAGCTGCTCCGAGGTTCATCGGACCCTGAGGAAGGCAAGCGCGGGCTCGTGATCGCGGACGCGCTCCTCGAGCGTGCGCCGCGCGACGCGACGCTGTTGCGCGCGGCGGCCCTCTGCGGCGAGCGCGCGGGCGACCTCGAGCGCGCCGCGGAGCGGCTGCGCGCGCTCGTCGGCGGGCTTCCTCCGCGAAGCGAGCCGTGGTTCACGGCGAAGGTCGACCAGATCCGCGTGCTCGCGGCGCTCGACCCTGCGCGGGCGCGCGCCGTGATCGCGCAGTTCCGCGCGCTCTACCCCGAGCTCGGCCCGACCGCGGTGCGCGACCGCATCCTCGAGATCGAGCGCTCGCTTCCGCCTGAGCAGGCTCCCGCGGGAGGTGCGCGATGAGCCGCCCGAACGACGCACGCTCCGCGGAGCGGCGGTTCCTCGGCCTCGAGGGAGCGCCCGACGACCGCGCGCTCCTCGGGCTTCCCGACGAAGGGCCGCTGAAGAGCGGCCAGATCGAGGCCGCGCTCGAGCGACGCATCGACGAGGTCGCGCGGCACCCGCTCGCTGGAAGCCCGGAGGCGCGGCGGCTCCTCGCGCATCTCGAGGGCGCCGCGGACCGCCTTCAGGCGTCGGTCGCGCTCGAGGGTCGCGGCCCGCTTCACCCGAGCGCCGCGCGCCGCGCCGCGCGCAACCTCGCGGCGCAGGCGGCGGCGCAGCCCGCGGCCGCCGCCGCACCGAAGTCCGTCGTCGTCGCGCCGAAGGCGATCCGCCGCAGCGGATCGGGGCTTTCCGCCGAGGACCTGACCGAGTTCGACCGCCTCGCGCTCGCCGTGCTCGTCGTGAGCGGCGGCTGGAACGCGACAAGCGCGAAGCGCCTCGCCATCGTCGCCGAGGACCACGGCGTGTCGGTCGCGGACCTGAACCGCGTCGTCCTCGGACTCACGCGCTTCCTCGCGGAGGGCGACGGGCTGCGCGGCGCCATGGGCGAGGTCGGTTCGCAGGCGCGCGCCACCTACCTCGCGCCCTCGCGCATCGGCCGCGTCGACGCGGCGGAAGGCGCCGTCGAGCGCGTCTTCGAGCGGATCGACCGCGTCCTGCGCGAGGAGGTCGGAAGCGGAAGCCGCGCCTCGCAGCAGCGACTGGCCATCGTGTTCGTGGTGTTCGCGCTCTCGTGGGTCGGCGTCCTCGCCGTCATCTTCTTCGGGGGTGGCGGCGACGAGCCCGAGGATGCGCTTCTCGCGGACGCTGGCGCCACCGTGCCCGCCGCGGCCGTCGTCGCGCCCGCTGAGGCCGACCGCGACGCGAACGGCGAGGCGACGGGACCGATCGCTCCGCTTGCCGCGCCCGCGAAGTACCCGCGCCCACCGGGCTTCATTCCTTCCTCGACGCCGAGGGCGGTCGTCGAGGCGGCGAGCCGCGGGGCGTCGTGGCTCGAGGGCGCGGAGAACCTCATGGAGGCCGCGCGGGCGACAGAGGGGAGGCCTGGCGCCGCGCAGATCCTCGGCCTCGCGGGCTCGCTCTCCGCCGCCGCGGACGCATGGCCCGCGGGCGGCGCGTATCGCGACGAGCTCATCGGCCTCGTCGAGCGCGCGGCGCGCGAGCTTCGCGATGGCGACGCGATCCGCGCCGTGATGCAGGGCGTGCCCGGCGACATCCGCGACGGCGCCGCGACGGGCCGCGCGCCCTGGCAACGCACCTGGCGCGCCGCGTTCGGCGCGGGGCTGCTCGCGGCCATCGCGCTCGACCCGCTGCAGCCGCCCGAGGTGGCGGCCGCGGCGCGCGAGGAACTTCGCCTGCGCGCGCTGCCGATTCCGCGCGGAGAGGTGGTCGATCCGTTCGCGGCGGGCGCCGCGAGCGTGCTCGTCCGCGATGCGCCAGCGCTTGCGGAAGGCCTCGCCGTGGGCACGCTCGACCTCGAGGCCGCGTCGCGCTGGGCGGAGGCCGTGGATGCGCTCGCGCCGCCGGTCGAGATGCGCAACCGCATCGCGCGCGCCGCGATCGACGCCGCGCTGCGTGCCCCGGGCGCGATCGACACGCCGGGCGCGCTCGTCGACTTCCTCGGCTTCGGCATCCAGATCCTCGACTTCACGGGCCGTGGGCGCGACCCCGAGTCCGTGCGCGACGCGCTCGCCGCATGGATCGTCGACGCGTCGATCCCGCCGGCACGCATCTGGGCGTTCACCAGCCTGCTCGACCAGGACCTCGGCATCGCGTGGTTCGGGCCCGATCTCGTCCTCGCGACGAACGCGGCTGCGCCCGCGCGCGACGCCCTCGCGGAGCGCGTGATCGCGGCGTTCCCGCGTCTTGCGGCGACCACGGCGGGCGAGGCCGTGCTCGTCGAGAAGGGGCAGCTTGCCGAGTGGCAGGAGCTTGTCGACGGCGTCGCGGCCATGCGCGGCGACGGCGCGGACCTCAACCTGCGGCGCGCCGCGATCTCGCTCGCGCTTCTTCGCGCGTCGCGCGTGTTTGAGTCGGGCGACGACAAGGCGGCGCAGTCCGCGATCCTCGCGGCGGTGAGCCTCGTCGAGCGCAACGACGATGAATGGAACGCCTCGCCCGGTGGCGAGCGCGTCGGTCTTCCCGCGGCGGGAATCGGCGACGGCGAGTTCGCGGCCGAGATGCAGGCGGCGGGGCGCGATGTCGCCCGCAAGGTGCAGGCGCTGCGCGGTCTCCAGTCGCGCCCGGCCGCGGGGGACCTCGGGCCGCTCGACGCGCGCGCACTCGTGTTCGAGGCGATGCGCGGGGTGCAGGTCGAGCCGCGCGAGCTTGCGGCGGCCGTCCTCTCCGACCGCTTCTCCTCGGGCCCGACCGTGCTGCGCGCGGCGCTCGACCAGCTCGTCGACAGCGCCGGCCCGACCGCAGCGGAGGCCGCATCGCGGCTTCTCGGCGAGGTGTACTCGGGCTCGAACTGGCAGCCGCGCGCGCGCGAGCGGATCCTCGCGCGCTTCTTCGAGCTCGAGGACGGACGACGACATGGGCTCGACGCGGCCGCCGTCGAGATCGCGGCGCTTGCGAGCGATCTTGCGCCTCGGTTCGATCGCGCCGCCACCGGGCTCACCTCGACGCGCGCGGAGGATGCGCTCGCCACGCTCGTCGACGCGATGCGCGAGGAGGCGCGCGGCAAGTTCCTCGCGGAGCCGTTCCCCGCGGGGATCGGCGAGATCGAGCGGCAGCGCACGGCGAGGCGGTCGATCGCCCGGGCGGCCACGCAGCGCATGGCTGCGGAATCCGCGGGAATCGTCGACTATGCGGCGCTTCTCACGGTGGCGCGGCAGCCCGCGCTCCGCTCCGAGGTCGAGGCGATCCTCCTCGAGGCGCGGCGCGCGCGCGCGACGGCGGCGTCCGCCAGCGCGCAGGTCGCGGCCGACATCCACGCAGCGGCCCGCATCATGGGCAGGGGCCTCGGGCCGCGTCCGACGGAAAGGAGCTCGGGATGAAGCGCAATGGCACACCTCGCGCGGAAATGAGCGGTGGCCTCCGCGTCGCATGCGTCGCGCTCGGAGTCTCCGCGCTCGTCGGAGGCGCCGCACCCGCACCCGCGCCCGCGCCGTCGCCCGCGACCTCGCCGGTCGCGTCGGCTGCCGTGCAGTCCGCCGCGCAGCGCGCCGCCGCGTCGTGGGAGACGCGCCTCGCGCGGCTCGACCCCGTTCGTCCGCTCGACTACCTCGAGCTTGCGGAGGAGATCGCCGACGCCGCGCGCGACGAGGACGAGCGCGCGCTCGCACGGCAGCTCTTCGGGCTCGCGGGCGCGCTCGACCCCTCGCGCCTCGGGCGAAGCGCGATGCTCGCGCTCGCGACGCTTGCGCGCGACGAATCCGAGCGACAGCGCGCGCTCGCGGCGGCCGAGCTCGTCGGAGGCCGCGGTCTCGCGCGCGAGGAGGCCCGCATCGATCCGGCGCAGGTCGAGTCGCTCGCGCGGAGCTTCAGCTACCACAGGCGCGGCGACGGACGCCGCGCGCTCGCCGCGCTGCGGCAGGGCGGGGGCGAGGAACTCCTCGACGCGATCGGCCCTGCGCTCCCCGCGGGCGCGGAGGCCTATCGCGAGGAGTGCAAGGCCATGCGCGGCGCTTCGCCCGTGCTGCCCGACGCGGACACCATCGTGCGCCAGTACGAGATCGAGCTCGCGCTGCGCGAGGGCCGTTCGCGCGCCGTGTCGCTCGATCTCGCGCTTCTTGGCGACGACCCGCTCGTCGAGGTCGACCTCTCGAACCCCGGCGCGCTCTGGGGCGTCGATCCGTCGCGCCCGTGGTGGCGCGAGGGCGCGTGGCGCGGCAACGGCTGATGCGCGGAAACGGCTGATTTCCCGCATGCGGCGCGCATCGTGCGCTTCGCTACACTCAGCGCATGTCGTCTGCCCGAACCACTGCGCCCGTCTTCCACAACATCCTCGAGATGATCGGGAACACGCCGATGCTCGAGATCACCCGCATCGACACGGGGCCGTGCAAGCTGTTCGTGAAGATGGAGTCGATGAACCCCGGCAACTCGATCAAGGACCGCATCGCGGTGACCATGATCGAGGACGCCGAGAAGTCGGGCAAGCTGAAGAAGGGCGGCCGCATCGTCGAGGCGACCGCGGGCAACACGGGCCTCGCGCTCGCGCTCGTGGCGGGGCAGAAGGGCTACCGGCTGACGGTCGTCGTGCCCGACAAGATGAGCGACGAGAAGATCTCGCACCTGCGCGCGATGGGCGCCGAGGTCGTGCTCACGCGCTCGGATGTCGCGAAGGGCCACCCCGAGTACTACCAGGATGTCGCCGAGAAGATCGCGAAGGACGACCCCGACGCGTTCTACGCGAGCCAGTTCACGAACGAGGCGAACCCGCGGGCCCACTACGAGACGACCGGCCCCGAGATCTGGGAGCAGATGGAGGGCAGGATCGACGCGTTCGTCGCGGGCATCGGTTCGGGCGGCACGGTGAGCGGCGTCGGCAAGTACCTGAAGGAGCGCAACCCGGCGTGCGAGATGATCCTCGCCGACCCCGTCGGCTCGATCCTCGCGCCGCTCGTCAACGAAGGGAAGAAGGTCGACCCCGGCTCGTGGCTCGTCGAGGGGATCGGCGAGGACTTCATCCCGTCGATCTGCCACCTCGAGCTCGTGTCGAAGGCGTATGCGATCTCCGACGGCGAGGCGTTCCACACCGCGCGCGAGCTTCTGCGGAAGGAAGGCGTCCTCGCGGGCTCGTCGGTCGGCACGCTGTTCGCCGCGGCGCTGCGCTACTGCCGCGAACAGACAGAGCCCAAGCGCGTCGTCACGCTCATCTGCGACAACGGCGCCAAGTACCTCTCCAAGATGTTCAACGACTTCTGGATGGTCGACAACGGCTTCATCGAGCGGCCGACCTACGGCGACCTGCGCGATCTCGTCGCGCGGCGCCACCTCGAGCGCGAGGACTTCTGCCTGACGCCCGAGCTTCCCGTCGTGCAGGCGATCAAGCGCATGCGCATGTACTCGATCTCGCAGATGGCGGTCGTCGACGAGAAGGACAAGGTCGTCGGCATCCTCGACGAGGGCGACGTGCTCATGGCGCTCGTGCGCGACCGCGACTACGCGAAGCATCCCGTCAAGGACTACATGACGAGCCGCATCGAGACCGTGCGCCCGACCGCGAGCGTGAACGACCTCGTGCCGATCTTCCGCGCCGACCGCGTGGCGATCGTCGCGGACGAGAAGCACTTCTACGGCCTCATCACCAAGATCGACCTCATCAACTACCTGCGCAAGCAGCTCTGAACGCGCCATCCTGCGCGAACGAAGGCGAAGCACATGGCACACACTCCCGCGCATCCCGCGACCGACTGCATCCATGGCGGACAGCACGCCGACCCGACGACCGGCGCCGTCATGCCGCCGATCTACACGAGCTCGACCTTCATCCAGGAGTCGCCGGGCGTCCACAAGGGCTACGAGTATTCGCGCAGCCACAACGAGACGCGCTTCGCGTTCGAGCGCTGCATCGCCACGCTCGAGCGGTCGGGCCTCTCGGA
The DNA here is from genome assembly GCA_964393015.1 of uncultured Klebsiella sp. Classification (GTDB taxonomy): domain Bacteria; phylum Planctomycetota; class Phycisphaerae; order Phycisphaerales; family SM1A02; genus QWPT01. Next base: position 33,464 of record CAYMSD010000018.1, on the reverse strand, counting down.
GGCCGATGAGCGCACCTGCGGCGGATTCGCGTTCGCGTCGGGCCTCGCTGCGATCGCGACCGCGCTCGAGCTGATGGACGCGGGCGACACGATTCTTTGCATGGACGATGTCTACGGCGGCACGAACCGCCTGCTGAACCGCGTGAGGAAGCGCAGCGCCGGCTACAAGGTCGTGCATGTCGACCTCAGCGACCTTTCGAAGGCGGAGGCCGCGATCCGCGAGCACGCGCCGAAGATGGTGTGGCTCGAGACGCCGACGAACCCGACGCTGAAGCTCGTCGACATCGCGGCGGTGTGCGCCCTCGCGCGCAAGGCCGGCGCGATCTCGGTGGTCGACAACACCTTCGCGACGCCGATGCTGACGCGGCCGATCGAGCTCGGCGCCGACATCGTGATGCACTCGACGACGAAGTATGTCGGCGGCCATTCCGACACCGTCGGCGGCGCGCTGGTCACGGGGTCGAGGGAGATCGCGGAGAAGCTGCGCTTCATGCAGAACGCGATCGGCAGCGTGATGGGGCCGTTCGACGCGTATCTCGGCCTGCGCGGGCTCAAGACGCTGCATGTGCGCATGGAGCGCCATTGCGCGAGCGCGATGGAGGTCGCGCAGCGGCTCGAGAGGCACGCGAAGGTGGCGAAGGTCGTGTATCCGGGCCTCGCGAGCCACCCGCAGCATGCGCTCGCCGCCAAGCAGATGCAGTTCGACGGAAAGCCCGCGTTCGGCGGCATGATCACGATCTTCCTGAAGGGCGGCATCGGCGAAAGCCGCCGCTTCCTCGAGAATGTGCATCTCTTCGCGCTCGCCGAGAGCCTTGGCGGCGTCGAGAGCCTGATCGAGCACCCCGCGATCATGACGCACGCGAGCGTGCCCGAGGCGATGCGCGCGGAGCTCGGGATCAGCGATTCGCTGGTGCGGCTCTCGGTCGGCGTCGAGCATGTCGAGGACCTGTGGAAGGACCTCGAGCACGGCCTTTCGAAGGCCTGATGCATGGAGGG
>CAYMSD010000018.1:23028-32368 GCA_964393015.1 uncultured Klebsiella sp. | reverse complement strand
GCATGGAGGGCGATGCGCCCGAATCTCGGTTCGTCGTCGCGCGCGTGGGCGCGGAGGGCGATCCGCTGTCGTATGTCGAGCTGCGCCGCGAAGGCGAGCGCGAGGGGCGCGGCGTGCGCTGCGATCTCGCGGCGATGTCGCTGAAGGGCGGCCGCGCCGAGGCGCGCGCGATGCCGATCGTGAAGGCGGTGGGCGACGCGCGCACGGTGGTCGACGCGACGGCGGGGCTCCTCGGTGATGCGTTTCTGCTTGCGGTCGCGGGCTACGAGGTGACGGCGATCGAGCGATCCGCGCTTGTGTACTTGCTCGCGAAGGACGGACTTGAGCGCGCGGAGCGCGATGTGCGGCTCGCGGAACTGCTCGGCGGTCGGCTCAAGGTCGTGCACGCCGACGCGCGCGAGTGGCTCGCCGCGCGCGCGGGCACGGCGGAGGCGCCCGACGCGGTCGTGATCGACCCGATGTTTCCGCCCAAAAAGAAGAAGAGCGCGCTGCCCCGCAAGGAGATGGTTGCGCTGCGGGAAGCGGTGGGGGCGGACCTCGATGCCGCCGAGCTGCTCGCCGCCGCGCGCGCGTGCGCGCGCCAACGCGTGGTGCTCAAGCGCGGCGACGACGCGCCCGAACTCGCGAAGCCCGACTGGTCGATCGAAGGCACGACGGTGCGGTTCGATGCGTGGCGCGCGTGAGGGGAGCGGTCGCTGCCGCTGCGGCTCCCCCTGGCGGAAACGGTGCCTGGCACGTGCCGGGAGGTGCCAGGCACCAGACGGCACGTGTCAGGCACCCGAATTCTCCCGAAAAAACCCCAGACTTCCGGAGACAATCGGAGACCGCATGTAGTCTCGCCGCAGTGCGAAAGCCCTGCTGTTCCATCGTCGTAAGCGGAGTCTCGTAAGGGATGTTCTCTCGCGGATAGCACCCCCGCGCGACGCGGAGCACTGGAAAGGGGAGTTGGAGATGGGAAGAGCGAGAAGGCATGCGGAGATTGGTGTTCCACACCATGTCGCACACCGAGGCAATCACAAGCGAAAGCTGTTCGACGACGATGTTGATCGGCGCTACTACCTGGCGTTGCTCCATCGATTCAGCCGGCTGACTGCGACGCGAATCGCAGGATTCTGCCTTATGTCGAACCATGTTCACATCATTGCGATCCCGGGTGCGCAGGACTCGCTGTCGGAGTGCATCGGACGCACGCATCGGAAGTTCTCCGAGCACCTCAACCGGCGAATCGGGGCTCGAGGAACGAACTGGGAGGGGCGATACTTCGCGCAAGCAATGGGCCCTCGGCATGCGATCAATGCACTTCGCTACATCGAGCGGAATCCCGTCGATGCCGGCCTGATCGATGACGCAAGCCGTTGGGAGTGGTCGAGTGCCGCCGCTCATGCAGGCACGGGCGCACAGTGGCCGCTCCTCAACTTCGATGTACGGGGAGATCTGGCAAACCCGATGCTCTGGCGGGAGAGGCTGGGCCTTCCGCTCGAGGAGGATGAGATCCAGGAGCTTCACTGGCCCGCGATCTCCGCATCGACGGGAGAGGGAAGCTTCGGTGCATACCGCTAGTTGAACAACGTGCCTGGCACGTGCCGTGAGGTGCCAGGCACGAGACGGCACGTGCCTGGCACCGTTTCCCATCACGGGCACAGCCGCGTCACCGCGTAGGAGCCGTCCGCCTGCCGCGTGTACACGATCCGGTCGTGCAGCCTGTACTTGTCGCCCTGCCAGAACTCGATCCGGTCGAGGCTCACGCGGTAGCCGCCCCAGTGCGGGGGGCGCGGAACATCGCCGCTCGCGAAACGCGCGGTCAACTCCGCCGCGCGCCGCTCGAGCTCCGCGCGGTCCGTGACGGGCTCGCTCTGGTCGCTCGCCCAGGCGTTCACGCGGCTGTCGACCGGGCGCTGCGCGAAGTACTCGTCGCTTTCCGCATCGCTCGCAAGCGACACGCGCCCCTCGATGCGCACCTGGCGGTCGAGGAGATCCCAGTGGAAGAGCAGCGCCGCGCGCGCGTTGGCCGCAAGCGCGCGGCCCTTGCGGCTGTTGCGGTTGGTGAAGAAACGCGCGCCTTCGCGGGAAAACCCGCGCAACAAGACGATGCGCGCGCTCGGTGCGCCGTCCGCGTCGATCGTCGCCAGCGTCATCGCGTTCGGGTTCGGCGTCGGAAGCCTCTGCGCCTCGGCGAACCACTGTTCGAACAGCGGCACCGGGTCGGCGGGCGGGTGGTCGAAGTCGATCGAGGGAACGGGGCCGTGTCCGGTGCTCATCGCGTGTCTCGCTTCCGTCCGCCTTCGCGGCGTGCATCCTTCGTCCGCTTGCGGCCGCCGATGCGGGCACCGTCCTTCAGGACGGGCGGTTCGTGCTCCTGCATCAGCCGCTCGAGCGCGGCGTCGTCGAGTTCGCCGAGCGCGTCGAGGAGATGCGCGCCTTCCTTCCGATCGAGGATCGACAGGGGATCGGCAAGATCCTTCGTCGCCAGAAGGTAGCGCTCGAGGGCCGCGTCATCCGAGCGCGGCCGCGAGGGCGCGCGCATCGGCGGCGACTTCGGAAGCGACGGTGCGGCCTGGATCGCAGCCTGCTCGGCGTTGATCTCGAACAGCGTCATCCAGCCAGCGACCTCGCGTTCGTTGAGCGGCACGCTGCGGCGGGGGCTCGGCGGGGCAGGGCGCCCCCGCGAAGGTCGCGCGCGCCGCGCATCCTCGGCGAGCATCGCGAGGAACTCCTCGCTCTTCATCCAGTCCGCGCCGCGCGACCTCGCCTTGCGTTGGATCGCGCGGTCGCTCGTCACCACCGTCAGCCGCCGCGGCGCGCTCGATCGGTCGAGGAACGCCGCGATGTGGTCGTCGGCGCTCTTGCCAGGCCCCGCGCCCTCGATCACGATCCGCCCGACGCGCGATGCGCCCCGCGGCACGCCGTCGCAGACAAGCCACACCGCCTCGCTCGCGAAGCGGCTTGCCGCGATGAGGGCGGCGAGCCCCGCCGGGTCACCCACCGCGAGTTCGGGGGGCAGCACCCCCGTCACATGGAGCGCGTTGTAGGTGTCGATAATGAGCGGCACAGGCGCAGCATACGCGCCTTGGCCCGCCTGCCGCGACCGACCTCGGCAGAGGAAGCGCCTCGCTTGACCTCCGACGGGGATTCGTGTCCAATAGGCGACTCGGCTCTTTCTCCCCCAAAGGACACGATTTTTCATGGCGATTCGAATCAAGGCCCGTAGCGGCGAATCCGTCGAGCAGATGCTCCGTCGTTTCAAGAAGCTCTGCGAGAAGGAAGGCCTCACCAAGGACGTGAAGCGCAAGGCGCACTACGAGAAGCCCTCGGAGCGCAAGCGCCGCGATGCGCGTCGCTTCGAGCCACGCCCGGTGCGCGTCGGATCCGACCGTCAGGGTGGCTCCGCCTCGAAGCGCCCCGCCAAGGGCCCGCGCGGCCCCCGCAGCGGTGGCGGCTTCTAAGCCCATCCGATGCGTTCACGAAGCACGGCAGACCCCGAGTCGACGCGAGAGTTCGCGATAGGGATCGCACGCACCCTCTCCGACTCGAAGTGCACCGATGTGGTGCTCCTCGATGTGCGCGGGCGCAGCCAGGTGTGCGACTATGTCGTGATCGCCTCGGGCACGAGCCAGCGCCAGATGCGCGCGGCCGCGCAGGAGGTCGAGGACCTCGGCAAGGCGCGCGGGCAGCACCCGTTCCGCACCAGCGCCGACGACTCGTCCACCTGGATCGTCGTCGACTTCGTCGAGATCGTCGCGCACCTCTTCGAGCCCGACCAGCGGCTCTACTACGACCTCGAGCTCCTGCATGCCGACGGTCGCCGCGTCGACTGGCGCCGCCCCGAAGGCGAGGCGCCGCCGGCGCTCCGCCGCCCGCGCAGCGCCGCCACGGGCGGCGAGGAGTGAAGCCATGCTGCGCGAGGCGCTCTTCGCGAAGATCCACCGCGCGACGGTGACGCTCTGCAACCCCGACTACATGGGGTCGATCACCATCGACCCGGACCTGCTCGACGCGACGGGGATGCGCGTGAACGAGAAGGTCCTCGTCGCGGACATCGACAGCATGAACCGCTTCGAGACCTATGTCTTCCGAGGCGCGCGCGGCAGCGGGGTGATCGGCGTGAACGGTGCGGCAGCCCGTCTGACGGGCGTCGGACACCGCGTGATCATCATGAGCTTCTGCCACCTCACGCTCGAGGAGATGAAGGCGCACCGCCCCGCGGTCGCGATCTGCACGCCCGACAACAAGGTCGGCGAGCTCCTCGCGTACGATCCCGATTGACCGCCTCGCGCGGCTCGACGAAGGGACCGACTCCATGCTCCATGCCATGCTGAAGACTGCCTCGTCCACGCGGCGCCATGCGCTCGCATCGATGCTCGCGGCCGCCATGCCCGCCGCCATGCCCGCCGCCATGCCCGCCGCCACGCACGCGGGCCAGTCCTCGGGAGAACCCACGGCGCAGGTGGACACTCCCGCCGCGCCACTCGACGCGCGCTGGGTCGGTGCGTGGATGGGCGAGGTCCGAAGCGTGCCCGCGCCGGGTGGGCCGACGCTCGAGATGCCCGTGACCGTCGTCGTGCGGGCCACGGAGGACGCGTCGACACCGAGGGTCCTCATCACGGCGCTCCGCGCGGGGGCCGTGGGCACGCCCGCGATCGAGATCGAGGCCAACGGCCGCGCGCTCGCCTTCACCCTCGAGTCCTCGGGCGAACGGGCGCAGTTCGAAGGCACCGTCGCGGAGGATGGCCGTTCCGTCTCGGGCACCTTCCGGACGCTCAACCCGCGCATCGCGCGCGAGATCCCCGTCTTCGACTGGACGCTTCGGCGCGTCGACCTCGTCTCCGAGCTCGCGACGGCGCGGGTCTACGCCGCCACGCTCGAGATCGCGGGGCAGTCGCTTCCCATGAAGCTTGCGATCGGCGAAGGGCCGAACGGCTGGTGCTCGTCCGTCGACATCGCGCAGCAGGGGATCCTCGACCTCCCCACCCCGATCGAGCGCACGGAGTCGCGCACGGTCGTGCGCATCCCCGCGGGGAGCGTGGCGACCCTCGATCTCGCGGAGTCGGACGGCGGGCGCGTGCTCGAGGGCACCTTCGCGCAGGGCATGCTGCGGGCGCCGATCCGCTTCGAGCTTGTCGAGGGTGCGCGCCCGTCGACGGGCCGCCGTCCGCAGGATCCCGTTCCACCGTTCCCCTACGAGGAGCGCGAGGTGCGCATCGCGCATCCCGTCGGTCATGTGCTTGCGGGCACGCTGACCATGCCTCTGGATGCGAGCCTCGCGGTCGACGGCCGCGTGCCCGCGGTGGTGCTCGTGTCGGGCTCGGGGCCGCAGGATCGGGACGAGTCGATCATGGGTCACCGCCCGTTCCGCGTGATCGCCGACGCGCTTGCCCGCGCGGGGTTCGCGGTGCTGCGCTACGACGACCGGGGCTTCGCGAAGTCGACGGGCGTGTTCGCGGATGCGACGAGCATCGGGCTTGCGAGCGACGCGGACATGGCGTCGGAGTGGCTGAAGCGGCAGGAAGGGATCGACCCGCGCCGCGTCGGCATGCTTGGCCACAGCGAGGGCGGGCTCATCGCGCCGCTTGTCGCAGCATGGCAGAACGCGGGCGACGCGCCCGTGAACCCGCTCGCGTTCGTGGTCTCTCTCGCAGGGCCCGGCGAGCCCGGTTCGGCGGTGCTGACGCGGCAGACGCGGGCGATCTACGAGGCGGCCGGCCTCGACCGAGATCGCGTCGAGGCCGCCATCTCGGCGCACGCGGAAGTCATGGCCGCGGTCGTCGCGCGTCGAAGCCCCGAGGAGCTTCGCCCGCTCGTCGCGGAACTCGTGCGTCGGCAGGTCGCGCTGAAGGATGGAACCGTGCCCGCGGAGGACGAGCTTCGTCCGACGATCGACGCAGCCTTCCTGCAGATCCTCAATCCGTGGATGACCGAGTTCATCCGCTACGACCCGCGTCCAGCGCTCGAGTTGCTCGAGGTGCCGACGCTCGCGCTGTGGGGCGACAAGGACCTGCAGGTCGATGCGGCCACGAACGCCGCCATCTTCGAGGCAGCGGCCGCGCGGGCGGGTTCGCCGATCACCGTGCGCCGCTACGAAGGCCTGAACCACCTCTTCCAGCCCGCCGTGCGCGGCGTCCTCGAGGAGTACGGCGAGATCGACACGACCTTCGACCCCGCCGCGCTCGCCGACCTCGTCGCATGGCTGCGCGAGACCGCGGCCGCCGTGCCCGCCGCGCAGATCCCCGAGGCCTCGCGCCCCGCCGGCTGGAGCGCGCCGTACATCCCGCCGCGGCTCTTCACCTATCGCGAGGCGCAGGGGGCGGCGCCGTGAGCTTCGGTCTCGGTCGCGGCCGCGAACTCGTCCCCGGTGAGGTCGGCATCGAGATGCACGATCTTCCGCCGTTGCCAGACGCAGCGAGCGTCGAGGAGGCGCGGCGCGTTCTCGCCTTCGATCCGCGTGCGTGGTTCCCGCACCCCGCCCGTCGATTCGAGCTCGAGATCGGCTCGGGCAAGGGGACCTTCCTGCTGCAGCAGGCCGAGCTCGAGCCAGAGACGAACTTCCTCGGCATCGAGTGGGCGGGCGAGTTCTGGGCGTATGCGGCGGACCGGATCCGCAGGCGCGGCATGCCGAACGTGAAGCTTCTCCACGGCGACGCGACGGAGTTCATCCGCACGCGCGTCCCCGACGGCGTCGTTTCCGTGATCCACCTCTACTTCAGCGACCCCTGGCCGAAGACGCGCCACCACAAGCGACGCGTGGTGCAGGACCACACGCTGCGCGAGTTCCACCGCATCCTCGCGCCCAAGGGCGAGCTTCGCATCGTCACCGACCACGACGAACTGTGGGCGTGGGATGTCGAGCACGCCGAGCGCGCGCGCGACCTCTTCGAGCGACGCGAGTTCGAGAAGCCCGCGAGCGCGGGCGAGGGCGAGGTCGTGGGCACGAACTTCGAGCGCAAGTTCCGCCGCGAAGGGCGCCCCTTCCACGCGATGACGCTGGTGCGCGGGTAGTTCGAGCGGTCGCGGCTGCGGCCGCTCCCTCTGGCGCGACCCATGCCGGGATGCACTCCGCAGGCGAACTCGCCGGGTCCACGGCGGGCTCGAGCCTGCTTGCACCCTCGATTCCCGAGCTCAAGCGACCGGTCGCCGCCAGCTGTAGTCCTTGTCCTTCTCGAGCGCGGTGGCCGACTGCTTGATGCAGCGCCTGCAGACGATCGACTCGGCGTGCTCGGGGCTGCGCCAGTGCTCGTCCTCACGCGTCTCGAGGCACATCGTGCACGCCACGCCTTCCTCGCGGTCGTCGCGGCCCTCGTGGACGACCGCGAGATAGGCGAGCGAGAGGCACTCGCCGCACAGATGGCTCCCGTGGTGGCCCTCGATCAGCGGCCGCGAGGGGTCGTCCGGGTCCCATGGGCGATGGCAGAAGTTGCAGAGCACATCCTCGTACTGGACATTGGTCTCGTCGGTGCCTGGTCGGAACACTGCGTTTCTCCGCGCGGTCGCCGCGCATCTCCGGTGGCCGTAGAATCGCCGCCATGGCGCAGGGTATCTCGCTCGCGAGCAAGTGCCAGATCCTCTTCGGGGTCGCGGTCTTCGCGCTCCTCGGCGCCGCGCTCGCGGTGCCGTGGCAGCGCACCTCGACCCTCGTGACCGACAGCCAGCTCGAGGTGTCGCGCCAGCTCGCGGACACCTGGTTCGAGAACGGGTTCTCCATCGGGCGCAGCGAGGGCAGCGCGATTCCGATGCGCGTCATCCCCGTCGAGGAGATCCTCTTCGCCTCGGCGTCGGACGGAGGCGCGTTCCTGCAGGACAGCGTCGCCGCGTTCGAGGCGGATCCCTCCGTGGTCGAGCGCTTCGAGCGTCGCCGCGAGGCGCAGGGGATCCGGTTTCGCTATGTGCGCGCGATCCGCGAGCGCGAGTGGTCGCAGATCACCGACCGCAAGTACATCGACTGGACGCCTCGAGGCCCGACCTTCCGAGGTCAGGAGAGCCTCGCCGGCATCCTGCTGATCGACCGGCGCAGCGCGTTCGCGGAAGGTCAGATCCTGCAGAACCGCGTCTACATCGTGGCCTCGGGGCTCGTCGCGGGGATCCTCGCGATCCTCGTCTTCCAGCTCATCCTCAAGCGCCTGATCTTCGGCCCCGTCCGTGCGCTGACGGAGGTCGCCGAGCGGGTGGAGCAGGGAAGCACCAGCGCACGGGCGCGGCTCTCGACCGGCGACGACTTCGAGCGTCTCTCCCGCGCGTTCGACAGCATGCTCGATCGGCTCGAGGAGGGACGGTCGCAGCTGCGGCGCGTGAACGAGAGCCTCGACCTCAAGATCGGGGAGCTCGCGGAGACGAACGTCGGCCTCTTCGAGTCGAACCGCCTGAAGAGCGAGTTCCTCGCCAATGTCTCGCACGAGCTGCGAACACCGCTCAATTCGATCATCGGATTCGCAGAGCTGCTCGACGAGATCGCCCGCAACGACCCCGCGGCGGATCCGAAGCGCTCTCGCTACATCTCCAACATCCTGAACTCGGGGCGCAGCCTCCTCGAGATGATCAACGAGCTCCTGCAGATGGCGAAGATCGAGGCGGGGCGGCTCGAGGTCACGATCGGACCGACCAGCGTCCGCGAGATCTGCGAGGGCCTCGTGGGCATCATGCGCCCGCAGGCGCAGCAGAAGCGGATCTCGGTGCATGTGCAGGTCGAGCAGGCGGTCGACGCGGTCGAGAGCGACCCCGGGAAGCTGCAGCAGATCCTCTACAACTTCATGTCGAACGCCATCAAGTTCTCGCCCGACGGGACGCGCGTGACGGTGGGCGCGCGCCGCATCGTGAACGAGGCGGGCGTCGACTGTGTGCGCATCGAGGTGACGGACCAGGGGCCCGGAATCCCGCTCGACATGCAGGACACCATCTTCGAGAAGTTCCGGCAGGTCGACGCGAGCCACACGCGTGCGCATTCGGGCACGGGCCTGGGGCTCGCGATCTGCCGCGAGCTGGCGGAGCGCCTCGGCGCGCGGGTGTCGCTTGCTTCGGTGCCGGGCGCGGGCGCGACCTTCGCCGTCGAGGTGCCGGTCGAGTTCAAGGGCAAGGAGCTCGAGCCGTTGATGGGATGATCCGAGCGGCGGCTGCTTGCGTCAGACGGAGGCACGAATGGTTTGAGCGCCCGCGGCTGCGGCCGCTCGCTTTGGCGGGACCGAAATCAGGGGTGCCCGCATGCTTCATCATGCGGAACGGATCGTGTCAGCCGTCGGCTCCGACGCGAACGGTTCCGCAGACTTGCTTCTGCGGGCACTCATGGCCTTCGGACTCCGCCATGGCCTTCGGACTCCGCCATGGCCTTCGGACTCCGCCATGGCCTTCGGACTCC
>CAYMSD010000018.1:0-22928 GCA_964393015.1 uncultured Klebsiella sp. | reverse complement strand
ACTCCGCCATGGCCTTCGGACTCCGCCATGGCCTTCGGACTCCGCCATGGCCTTCCGACTCCGCCATGGCCTTCCGACTCCGCCATGGCCTTCCGACTCCGCCAAGCATCACCTACGCCAGAGGGAGCCGCCGCAGCGGCGACCGCTCAACCTCAGTCATGCCGCAGCGCGACGATCGGATCCTTGCGGCTCGCGACGATCGCTGGATAGATGCCGAACACGAGGCCGACGCCGGCGGCGACGATGAAGCTGACCGCGATCGACCAGACCGTCACGCTCGGCTCGAGCGTCAGGCGCCCGTCGAAGGCGCCCGCGAGGAACGGAAGCCGCACGATCACCTCGACGAGCGGCTTGAGGCCCCACGAGATGCCGACGCCGAGCAGGATGCCGATCACGCCGCCAAGCGTGCTCAGCGCGCCCGTCTCGACGAGGAACTGGAGCACGATGTGCCGCCGCGTCGCCCCGAGCGCGCGGCGGATGCCGATCTCGCGCGTGCGTTCGGTGACGCTCGCGAGCATGATGTTCATGATGCCGATGCCGCCGACGAGGAGCGAGATCGCGGCCACGACCACGAGCATGACGTTCCACACCATCATCTGGCGCTTGGCGTTCTCGAGGAGCTCCCACGGAACGATCAGCTGCACGTCGGAGAGGCCGGGATGGCCGCTCTCGATCACGCGGCGCACGCGGTCCGCGAGCGGGACGACCTCGTCCGTCTCGCTCGCGACGACATAGATCTCGGAGACCTCGATCTGCTCGCCGCTGAAGGAGCCGGACTGCCGACGCATGACCATGTCGCCGAACTGGGTCTCGGCCGTCGTGATGGGGATGTGGATGTCCTTGTTGAGATCGCGCCCGACGAGGGCCGAGCCGCGGCCGCCCGCGAGGCCGACGGGCTCGAGCACGCCGATCACACGGAAGACCGTGTTGTCGACCTTGATGGTCGCGCCGATCGGGTCGCGGAAGCGGAAGAACTGCTTGGCGACCTCGCTGCCGATCACGCAGACGGGTGTGCGGGCGCTGAGATCCTCGGCGCTGAGATAGCGGCTGCGCGGCTCGAGCCGCAGCCGCGCCACATCGAGGAGGTCGGGCGTGGTGCCGAAGACCTGGCTGGTGATGCGCTGGTTCTCGTAGGAGACATCGGAGCCGACCGCCTTGAGGGGGACGATGGCCGTCGCGTCGGGCAGGGCCGTGGAGAGGCGGCGCAGGTCCTGCCGAAGGAGTCCATAGGCGACGAAGAAGGTGCGCGCCTGGCCCGAGTTCGCCGCCTCGGGCGGCTTGGACGAGCGGACGATGATGTTGGTCGCGCCGAGCGCGGAGACCTCGCGCAGGGCGCCGATCTTGTTCCCCTCGCCGACCGCGACGACCACGATCACGGCCGCGACGCCGAGGATGATGCCGAGGCTCGTCAGCGTCGAACGCAGCTTGTGAAGCCGCAGGTTGCGCAGGCCGAGGCGGAGGATCTCGAGGAGGAATCCCGTGGTCATGATTCGCGTCCGCGGAAGCGCGGAGGGGCGATGGTATCCTCTTCGCATGGAGCCTGACGCCTCGGAGCCGACGATCCGCCTCGGCGCAGAGCGCGAGGCCGAGCAAGCGTGGATCTGGCACGCGTCGATCGACGCCCCCGAAGGCTCGACGCTGCATGAACTGCGGCTTTCCTGGGCCGATTACAACATCTTCTGCCCCGAGGGAACCCGCACGCCGGCCGACGTGGGGCGCGCCGTGCTCGGGTTCTTCGCGGAGCATCGGGCCGAGTTCCCGCTGCGGGAGCGGCTCGACGCCGCGATGGCGCGGATGCGTTTCGCGAACGCGGACAAGCTGATCGCGGCCAGGCTCGGCTGATCGCTCAGCGCCCCGCGCGCCGCCAGATCTCGACGGCGCCGTGGCCCCAGTCGGCCCAGCCCTCGAGGCGGTGCGTGCGATCGAAGCCGCGGTCGAGCGCACCGAAGGTCTCCGCCGACAGCCGCTCCGGATAGAGGACGACGACGAACGCAGGGCGCTCGCGCGCCACCACGGCATTGAGATCCGCGCCGAGGAATCCCGTCGGCAGCGCGTCGAACCCCGCGCGCAGCGCATAGAAGCCGACCGCGTTGTCGGGGAGACCGATGGTGGCGACGGCGTCGCCCGATGCGCGCAGCGCGGACACGAGCTCGACAGCCTCGCGGATCGGCTGCTTCGTGCGGTAGAACGCCAGCGAAGCGAACGAATCCACGAAGAGAAGCGCGACGACGAGCGTGCTCCACGCGCGCCTCGGGAGCGCATCGACCGCGAGCGCGACCGCGACGAGCCCGATCGGCAGCGCGAAGAGCGTGAAGCGCGCGTAGGTCCACGACCCGAGGAGCGGCGGAAGCACGAGCGCGAGGAGGAAGGCGAGCGCGAAGGGCGCGAGCACGCGGCGCGCGCGCAGCGCACCGTCGTCGCGCGCGCGAAGGACGGCCGCGGCGCCGACGAGCGCAAGCACCGTCAGCACGGGCGCGGGCGAGAGGAACCAGCGGCTCCACGAGAGCGCGAGGCCCGTGAGCGCTTCGTAGCCCTCGCGCGAGAGGACGCTCGGCTGCGCCGGGTCGGTGCGCGCATAGTCGCCGCGCGTCGCCAGGACATCGCCGAGGAGCGGCGAGAGAAGCACCGCCGCGATCACACCGGAAAGCAGCGCCGCGACCGCGAGGCGCCTGTCGCGCACGAGTCCGACGACGCCCGCCGCGAAGGGCAGGAGGATCGCGACGGGATGCGCCCACGCCGCGAACGCGGCCGCGACCGCGAACAGCGCATGGTCGCCCCGCGAACCCGTGCGCGACGCGCGCGCGAGCGTGGCCGCCGCCACCGTCGCCCCGAGGATCACGAACGCGTATCCGCGCGCCTCCGCGCTCTCGACGACCGCAAGCGGCGCGATCGCAGCGACAAGCGCGAGCGCATTCCCGAGCCGCGCGTCGCGGATCGCGGCGCCGAGCGCGAACGCCGCGGGGATCGTGGCGATTCCCGCGAGGATCGCGGGCAAGCGCACGACGATCTCGTGGACCGAGCCGAGGAGCGTCACCGACAGCCACACCGCGAGCGTCATCGGCACATGGTTCGTCGGCACCGCGTAGGAGCCGAACGCGACGCCGGGGCCCTCGAGCGCGAACGAGAGAAGCGCGGAGATCTCGTCGTACCAGAGGCTCTGCGACGCGAGCACCAGACGCAGCACCGCGCCAAGAACGATCCACTGGAGGAGCTGCAGCGACCCGGTCATCGACTCGGGCCACCACCCGGGCTTGTCGCGCGCGAGGCCGGCCGACGCGCCGCACGCGCGTCCGAGCCACCACACGAGGAGGGGAATCGCGACGGCGCCGAGCGCCAGCGCCGCTCGGAAGAACCCCGCGCCGCGCATCGTGGCCTCGGGAACCGCGCCCGCGAGCCGCGCCACGCGCTGCGGATGCGCGAACGCCTCCGCGAAGGTCGCCGTCGGCACGAGCGCGAGCACCGCGCACGCGATCCCTCCCACGCATGCGGCGGGAAGCAGCAGGTCGCGGCGCGTCGGCGACTGGGCGGCGGGGCGCGTCACCGCGTCATTTCATCCGCGCTTCCCGCGCTCGTCAATCGAGCCCGGGATCGGCGCCTCGATCGAGCCCGCGTTGAGGCGCACCGCGAGCGTCGAGGAGATGAGCGGAATCGCGCGCAGCACCTCGACATGCACGAACGGCAGGAGGATGAGCGCCAGGAGCCGCACGCCCGTCGAGATGCCGAAGACAAGCGCGTAGCTCGAAGGATCGGGCGATGCGCCGAGGATCGCGGCGCCCACGAGCGACCCGGCGGCCATCGCGAGCGAGCTGAGGAAGAAGTACCCGGTCATCACGCTCGTGCGCTCGTCCGACGGAATCGTCTCGAGGAAGAGGAGGAACGCCGCCAGCTCCCACGCGCCTTGGAAGACGCCGCTTGCGGCCTGGATCACGAACATGCCCGGGATCCAGTCGACCCAGATCCACGGCAGGATCATGAGCGCCGTGCCGACCGCGCCGATCGCAAGCAGGCTCCGCGCGCCGCGCGTCTTCGCATGGCTGCCGAGGAACGGCAGCGCGATGCTCTTCGCGGCGAAGCTCGCTGCGATCAGCCCGAGATAGAGCGCGGGCGACACATCGAGCTGCTTGAGGAGATACGGGTTCAGGAACGGCTGGCCCATCTGCACCGCGACCTGCATCGCGAGAAGCAGGGCGAGGAGCCGCGCATCCGCACGATGCCAGAAGGCGGTGAGGAAGTGCCAGAGCGGAACCCCCTTGTGCGCGGGCCACTCCGCGGGGTCGCGCTGCCGACGGAGGAACGGAATGCTCGCCGCACGCGCGGCGGCCGCGAGCGTGAAGAGCGCAGCGAAGCCCGCGAGCGCCCACTCCGTGCCGTGCGTCGCCTGCAGGATGAAGCCCGCGATGACCAGCGCCGCCAGCAGCGTCGCCTGGCAGAGCCTGCTGCGGATCCCGAAGTAGCGCGCGCGGATCGCGGGCGGGAAGCAGAGCCCGATCCAGGTGTTCCACACGCCGCCCGCGCCGAGCGCGGCGGTCCAGTAGACGCCCGCCACGATGAAGAGCACCCACATCGGGAGCGCGCCGACGAGCGCGCCGACGATCATCGGGACGAAGCTCAGCACCTGAAGCAGCGCGCAGGTCTGGATCCAGCGCGACGGGCTCTTCACGCGCGCCGCGAGCACGGGCGCGAAGAGCTGCAGCGTGGCCCCGACGAGCGGCGGCACGGCGGCGACGAGCCCCGCGGTGCGGTCGCTCGAGCCAAGCGCCACCGCGAACGCGGCGAAGTAGGTCTCGCCCGTCCCGACCATGAACGAGTAGGTCATCCCGTCGCCCGTGCAGGCGTGGAGATCGGAGCGGAGCTCGGAATGCGGTCGCGCGCTGGCCATCCGTGGCGGCGGAGCGTATCACGCGCGGAGCGACGGGCGCGTCATTCCTCGGCGGGCGGCGGGATGGGAACGCCGTAGCCGTCGATCGTGCGGTGGACGAAGTCGGGCGCGAGGATGGCGAGCTTGCCGTCCTTCGCCTGGATCGACGCCCATCGGCCCGTCACGAACACCTGCGCCTGCTCGGGGTCGTAGTTGGCCGACGCCTGCGTGTTCGGGTTCTTCCTGCCCGATCCGCCGCGCCCCGCGCCGCTTCCAGAGGGCGTCGTGTGCTGCCGCGGCACCACCCGCCCCGTCGCCTCGTCGATGCGCGCATCCGTCTCGGGCAGGAAGGCATCGGGCTCGCAGTGCGTGGCGATCATCCGCGCGAGCTCGCCGATGACCGCGTCGGAGTTGCGACGCTGGATCTCGCGGGAAGCTCCGCCCGGCGAACCTGGCCCTTCCCAGTCCGGCGGATCGATCGCGAGGTCGGTCGTGTCGTAGACGCGCGTCTCTCGCGCCTCCTGCCGCGCGAGGGAGCGCTTCGGGCCCACCTCGATCACGCCGTTGTGGATCTGCCAGGTGCAGTCCGCGCCCGCGACCGCGCAGAGCGCCTCGAGGAGCGCGAGCCCCTTCACCTTCCTGAACTCGAGGTCGACGAGGAGTTCGCCATCGATCCCGGGAACGGGCGAACGACCCGTCGGGTCGGCCGTGAACACCATCATGTTGAGCTTGAGCTCCCTGCGCATCGCACGCAGCGCGTCGACCAGCCGCACCTCCTCGAAGGTGCAGGTCACCTCGGAGTGGACGAGCCGCCCGAGCTGCTCGAGGCGCCGATCCTCCATCGTCTCGGGCGAGGGGGCATCCGCGGGGCGCGTCTTGGTCCAGCGGCTGAAGATCTCGATGAGGTTTCGTGGCTCGCGGGGCATTGGCTCGCGGGCCCGTGCGGCCGCAGGAACGGGCTGCGCAGCAGGCGCGCTTGGCCGCGTCAGCTGCTGCTGGGCATGGGCCGATGCGGCGAGCGGGGATGCGAGGGCGAGAAGCACGGCTGCGCCGACGGGAAGCACGGCTGTGCCGACGGGAAGCTCACGGGGCGACCGAGGGGAATCCTGCATGCGACGACCTCCAAGGGAAAGGCGCCCCCGTCGAGGAGGGCGCCTTCTTCTACGCAGCGCCGAACGGCGCATTGTTCGATCCATCGGGCGCGGCCGCGGCTTTCACCGCGCGTTCGCGTTGCCGACGGCGCCCGTCACGGGCACGGACTTGAATCCGAGGTTGTTCACGATCGAGAGGCCGCTCGTGAAGGTCACATAGCGGCGCGCCGCGTTCGAGCTCACGGCCTTCGCGGGGCGCTTGGGAGCGAACGGGTAGCCGTCGATCTGGCGGTGGATGTAGTCGGGGGCCGTGATGATCAGCACGCCCTGGTAGTAGCGCATCGAGGCCGCCTCGCCGCCGTTGTCGGTCCAGGCCTCGGGCTCGCACTGCTCCATGATGATGTCCATCAGCTGCTCGGCGCGCTCGGTGTCGCTTGTGCGCTCGGGATCCTCGTCGACATCGCCGATGATGCCGCCGCCGCCGCTGCCGCCGCCGCCACCGCCACCGCCGAATCCACCGCCGCCACCGCCGAATCCGCCACCACCGCCGCCGAATCCGCCGCCACCGCCACCCTGGCCGCCCTGGTTGCCCTGCTCAAGCGCGGAGCTCAGGCTGAAGTCGGGGGCGTTGTCGAACATGGTCGGCTCGAAGAGGAGGTCGCGGATCGGGTACATGCGGCGCTCGCGGGCCGCGGAGACGGAGAGACGGTCCTTCGTGCCAGCCTCGACGAATCCCTCGCGGATCTGCCAGGTGCAGGCCGTGTCGACCGCGCAGATGTCGAGCAGACGCTCGAGCACGGTGAGTGCCGGGGCGTTCTCCATGACGAGGGAGATCTCCATCTCGGGGTCGATGCCGTCCGCGCCACCCTCGCCCGCGTAGCGCACGACGAGCGGCACGCCCATCTCCTGCGCGACATACTCGAAGGCCTTGCGGGCCTCGACGCGGTCGAAGTTGACGCTCACATCGGAGTAGAGGAGCGCGCCGAGGAGCCGGCCGCGGCTCGTGTCGTTCGCGAGATCGCGCTGGCGCTGCTCGCCGACGGCGCGGATGCGCTCCGCGAGACCCTGCGCGCGCGCCTCGGCCGACACGAGGCCGGACGAGACTGCTGCAATGACGGAGACGAGGGCGATGGAGGTGATCGAGGCGTTCATGGCGTGCTCCGAGAGGTCGGGTGGACGGTCACGAGAGGTCGGCAAACCGGTCGGGATGCTGAATATACGGTCGGCAACTCCCGCGAATGATGGCGAAGAAACGGAAAAACCATCATTTCGAACCCGCTGCGCCGTCGGGCGGAGCCTCGGGGTCGGCGGCAGGGGATGCATCCGAGGCCGCCGCTCCGTCACGAAAGACGCCCGATTCGAGCGTCGAGAGGAGATAGAGAAGCGCCGCCGAGGTCGCCCCCGGCGGGCAGTCGTCGCGGACGAGGGACCCACGGACGAGTCCCCGCAGGGTGCGCGGGTTGCGGAAACCTCCCACCCACGGGTCGCTGGCGATGTGCTGCGCGACGAATCGGGCGTAGGGGAGCAGTGCGGAGCGGGCCTGACGGTCGGCGGACCAATCCTCCGGCGCGTGCGCGGCCTCGACCATGGCGACTCCGGTCATCATCAGCAGCGACTGGGTGTCGGCCACGCCGCTGGCCGAGCCCGGCAGTTCGATCCCGCCCGCGAGGTCCGCGGAACGGAGGTCGGCCCTGTCGGCGTCGGGGCCGATTGCGACCTGGAGTTCGAGGGCGAGCGTGGCGAAGCGCTCGAACAGCGCGCGCAGCGGGGCGCGGTGCTCCTCTTGGAGGGCGGGCGAGGCCGCGAGGCACGCGATCGGCAGCGCCGCGTCGACAAGTCTCGCGGGACGCTCGGACGCCTGGCCGCGCAGGCGAACGAGGAGCGCGTCGAGGTCGCGCTGCAGCGCCGCATCGCCGAGGGCGTGCGCGGCCGCTGCGAGGAGCGCGATGCGCGTCGCATCGGCCGCGCCATCGGCTTCGCTTCCTGCAAGCTGCGAGCGCATGGCTGCGCCGACCCGCGCACGCAACGGTGCAAGCGCCGCCTCATCAAGGCCGAGCTCGATCGCGGCGAGCGCCGCGAGGCAGTCGGATGCGACCACCCGCTCCGCATCCGGAAGCGCCGTCAGCCAGCCGACGAGCTCCGCCGCGCGTCTCGCGGCGTGGGAGCGGACCGGCTCGGGAAGCACCGGAGCGCGGGAGGCGCGGGCGAGGGCAAGGCTTGCGAGCGCCGCATCGCTCGGCGCGGCGAACGGGGGGTCGTAGGTGTCCGCGGTCGGGTTGAGGGTTCCGAGCAGTCGCTGCGGGCCATCGGGCCTCATCGGGTCGGAGGGAACGACCTGCGCGGCAAGCCTCGCGGCAAGCTGCGAGGCGGCGGCGCGCGCGAAGCCTTCCGTCAGCTCGCGCTGGGAAAGCGTGCGTCCCGCGCGTGTGACGACCGCGGGTGCCGCGTCCGGCGTGTCCGCGCGCAGGCGGATCGACTGGAAGCGGGCGAGCGAGACGCGCTCCTCCGCGCCGAACTCGGGGAGGTCCTTCGCGGGGAGCCCGGCCTCGAGGAGAAGCCCCGCGATGATGCGGTCTGTGCGCGCCGCAGTGTCGGCCGCGAGGAGCCGCGACGGGAACGCGCGATGCGCGCGCTCGCCGCGCAGCACGGCGACGCCCTCGTTCCCCGCGGCGATGCGCCGCGAGGCGTCCGAGATGGTGCGGCCGATGAGCGGTCGGAGCGGCCCGCAGAGCTCGACCTCGAGCGAAAGGCGCGCGGTCACCCGGTCGCCGAGCTCCGCGCGCACCGCCGCGATGGTGCCGTCGGCCAGCGCGCGCGCGACGGCGCGGCCGACCGCGCGGCGCAAGAGGAGCTCCGAGTCGGCCGCGGTCGTGGCCGCGGTCGTGGCCGCGGTCGAGCGCGGCGCGTCGAGCTCGTCGTCGCCTGCGCCGACGAGACGGCCATCGAGCCGCAGGAGGACGCACACCGCGGTCGTCGCCTCGAGCGGAACGCGCGCCGCGGCGTCGCTCTCCGCGGGGAGCGCGTCGGCGTCGAGCCACGCGCGCGCCGCGAGATACGCGGCAAGCGCGGTCGCCTCGCTCGGATCCGCACCGTCGGGCGATTGCGCAGCGGGCCGCGTCGGCTGGCCGTGCGCCATGCCCGGGGCCGGCAGGAACGCGGCGAGGATCGTGAAAAGAAACACGAGGCTTCTTGAGCGCAGGGTTCGATTTTTCTGGCGGCGGGTCGGAACAGGTGTCATAGTCGTCTCGTCGCGCGCCGCTGGTGCAGGCCTCGTGAAACGCGCGCTCCGTACCGTCGGAGTGGCCGAGAAACACGCGGCCGGGCCCCCCTGGGTCGCGTGGCGAAGGTCGTTGGAAACCAAGATGCTCATCTCGACCATCCTTGCTCCGATCAGCGCGCGGCGGAAGATCCTTCTTCTGACCGTGCTCGCCTTCATCGTTCTCCTCTGAGGAGAGCCGTTCCTGCCATCCCGACTTCGCCTCAGGCGCGACTTCTCGGTCGCGCCTGTTCGTCTCGCGGCCAGAGGGCCGGCGCTCGCCGCCACGACGCGCGCTTCACGAAGCGCGGCGGCCGGCATGGTGTGCCGGCCGCCGCGAGGGTTCCTGAATGCTGCGCGCCCGGCCGTTCAGAAGCTGAACTTGTCCGAGCCCATCGCGCCATGGCTGTCGAGGCCGCCGCGCGCGGGCGCCGCGCGGGGACCGCGCGGAGACGACGACGGACGGTCGAACTCCTCGGAGCTGCGCTGCTCGCCGCCGCCCGTCCACTGGGCGCGCTTGAGCGAGAGGCCGATCTTGCGGTCGTCGGTGTCGACGCGGAGGATCTTGACCTCGACCTCCTGGCCGACCTTGACCACATCCTGCGGGTTCTCGACCTTGGAGTCGCTGAGCTCGCTGATGTGCAGGAGACCCTCGAGGCCTTCCTCGAGCTCGACGAACACGCCGAAGTTGGTGATCTTCGTGATCGTGCCCTTGACGATCATGCCCGGGCGGTACGCCGACGGGATCGCCTCGACCCACGGATCCTCGGTGAGCTGCTTCACGCCGAGGCCGACGCGCTGCTTCTCCTGGTCCACGTCGATCACGACGCACTTCACGACATCGCCCTTCTTGTAGAGCTCGTTCGGGTGCGCGACCTTCTTCGTCCAGCTGATGTCGCTGACATGGAGGAGGCCGTCGATGCCCGGCTCGATCTCGATGAACGCGCCGTAGTTGGCGAGGTTGCGGACCTTGCCCTCGATGATGGTTCCCGTCGGGTACTTCTCCGCGACGAGCTCCCACGGGTTGACCTCGGTCTGCTTGACGCCGAGCGAGATCTCGAGCTTCTCCTTGTTGATGTCGAGGACGACGACATCGATCTCCTGGCCGACCGAGACGAGCTCGCTCGGGTGGTTGACGCGGCGGGTCCACGACATCTCGCTGATGTGGACGAGGCCTTCGATGCCTTCCTCGAGCCGCACGAACGCGCCGTACGACATGAGGTTGACGACCGTGCCCTTCGCGCGGCAGCCGACCGGGTACTTGGCCTCGATCTGCTCCCAGGGCGAGGTTTCCTTCTGCTTGAGGCCGAGGGCGATCTTCTCGCGCTCGCGGTCGATGTTGAGGATCTTCACCTCGATCTCGTCGCCGATGCGGACGATCTCGCTCGGGTGGTTCACGCGGCCCCACGACATGTCGGTGATGTGGAGGAGGCCGTCGATGCCGCCGAGGTCGACGAACGCGCCGAAGTCGGCGACGTTCGTGATGACGCCGCGGACGAGGTCGCCCTCGCGGACGTTCTCGAGCAGGCGCTTCTTGGCGGCGTCGCGCTCGTCCTCGATGAGCTTGCGGCGCGAGATGACGATGTTGCGGCGCTCCTCGTCGATCTTGAGGATCATCGCGCGCATCGGCTTGCCGACGAACTCGCCGATGTCGCCGGGGCGGCGCACATCGACCTGCGACGCGGGGAGGAAGACGGGCACGCCGATGTCGACGAGCAGGCCGCCCTTGATCTTGCGGACGCACTTGCCCTCGATGACATCGCCTTCCTTGCGGGTGAGGAGGATGTTCTCCCAGCCGCGGATGCGGTCGGCCTTGCGCTTCGAGAGGCGCACGCCGCCCGTCTCGTCCTCGAGGCTCTCGAGGAGGACCTCGACCTCGTCGCCGACGGCGACATCGGTGTCCTCGAACTCGTTGCGGTCGATGAGGCCTTCGCTCTTCAGTCCGACCTCGACGACGACATGGTCGCCGGAGAAGCCGACGACATGACCCTTGAGGATCGCGCCCGGCGCGTAGCTGCTCACTTCCTTCGAGATCAGGCTGTCCATGTCGCCCGTGGCGACGCCCGCCATGCCTGCCTCGCGGAGCATGCGCTCCACCTCGCCGTCCGCCAGCTTGAGATCCTCGATCAGGTTGTAGTCGACCATGTGTGCGTGTGCTTCCTTCGCACGGGCTCCAAGCCCGCGCGGGCCGCGCTTGTCTGCCGGGTCGGACGACGGTCCGAGCTCGATGCCGGTTGCCCCGGAGCGGCGTCGGGGCGAATCGACAACCATACCACGCCACCGCTCCCGAAGCGACTCCTGCCGCGTGCGCAACGCTCCCCTCTCGCGCGGGGTTATCCGCCAGCCGAGGCGGGGGCGTCGGCCGACGCGCGCCCCGCGATGCGCTTCCGCATCGACATGAACCCGAGGACGCCCGCCGTGTTCACGACCGTGCACACGAGGAGCACGACGCTCGAGAGGCCCTTCGGCGCAAGCCATTGATAGAGGTACCACGACGCGATCGGCGCGAGGATCCCCCGTATGCCGTTCAGCGTGACGTGCACGGCCATGTACTCGCTGTCGCGCGCGGCGGGGGCGAAGTCCTGGTGCCCGAGGTTCCACGCGAGCGTGCCACCCGCGAAGCCGACGCCCATCAGCGCCGCGCCGAGGTACATGAGCCACTCGCTCGCGAAGAGCGCGGAGAGCGTGACCGCGGCGCTCGCCGCCACGAAGCTCCACCCGTGGATCGAGCGGAAGTGGACGATGTGCATGCGGTCCATCAGCCGCGCCCACAACGGGATGGCGATCGGCATCACGAGGAGCGGGAGCGTGGTCGACGCGAGGATTCCCGCGGAGTAGCTCATGCGCAGCTCGTCCGTGATCACATAGGTCATCGGCGCCATCAGCATCAGGTTGCCGAAGCCGAAGACGCTCATCCACAGCATGAAGCGCGCGTAGAGCGGGTCCTCGCGCAGGAGCGTCACCATCGCGAGCGGGCTGAAGCCCGTGTCGCGCTTGCGCCCGTCGAGCTCGGCGCGCTGGAGCGCGCGCGCGCGCCGCAGCCTGACCTTGCGGTAGATGCTGTTGCCGAAGAGGCCCGCGACGGCGAGCGCGGGGAAGAGGTAGTGGTAGTTGTCCGGGTCGTGGTCCATCGCCAGGCCGACGCCCGCGCCCGCCACGGCGAGGAAGAGGCTCTGGACGGTCGCGAGCTTGCCTGCGATCGTGGCGCGGTTCGCCGTCGGATAGTTGTTGCGCCACACCGCGGCGCGGATCGTGATGACGCCGGTCCACGCCGTGCGCGCGAGGCCGAGCGCGATGCACACGCCGAGGAGGCCGAGACCGTCGCGCGGGAAGAGCGCGATCGCGGCGACGAGAAGGCAGGTGGCGATCTGGAGCCACGAGATGAACCCCACCTTCGGGCGCCCGCGCGCGGCCGCCGCCCAGAAGAAGCTCGTGAGGTTCGCGATGTTGGGCGCGGCACCGACCCACGCCGTGGCGAGGTCGAGCCAGAAGGGGTCTACGCCGGGTTGCCCCGTGAAGGCCTTCTTGACGACGATCGCGATCGTGCCGCCTTCGATCGCCCCGAGCATCAGCGGCAGGAACGCCCAGCTGACGAGCTCGCGGCCGTAGGTCCGCCGCAGCATCGGCGGGAGCTCGGCGGGGTGGAAGCTCCGCGCGAACGAGCCGACGACGCGGACGGGCAGGTGGATCGGACGAAGGAGCGGGGCGAGATCACGCACGGCGGAACGCAGGTGGAAACGGACAGCGTAGCCGCGTCGGGCGGATCGATCGAAGGGCGCTATGCAAGTGGACCGAAGGTTCCGAACGCTGCGGGCGCAGCGCGGAGAATCAGCGGTTGCCGCCGGTCGACAAGATCGGGTAGTTGCTCAGCGAGCGCGGGCGGTTGGTCAGCCAGAAGCGGCCGAGATCGTTCCACGCGCCGCGGAGGTCCTGATCCGCGTTCACGGCCCAGTTGACATCGATGTCGACGGGGCGCTCGGCGGTGGCCTGGAGCTCGGGGGTCAGGTTGCTCGTGATCGACCGGAGGTCGGTCCGCTCGGGATCGGCCGCGCAGCCGCCGAGGGCGAGAAGGAGGGCGGCAACGGAAACGGACGCAAGACCTGTGGTACGGCGCATGGGAAATCCTCGAAAGTCGCGGCATGATGCGCGAATCGGGAGCCCTTGTCAATGTCGGTCGAAACAGGGGCTACACTCCACTCCGCACGCGCGGAGACCCCCGCGGGCAGACTGTCAGGCACATCGCCTCGAACCTTGCTTGAACCCTAGGGATCGGCGAGTTCCGCGACGAAGACCAGGCCTCCTTTGCGCAAGGCGCCACGACCCGTCGGAGCGCCCCGAGGCATCGAGTGGAAGGTCGGGATCGATGGACGCCGAACCCACCTTGCAATAGGGTTCGAGCGCTCGTCCCTGACAGGCGCGCAGGCTGCCCCGGCCTCAGGCTTGGCGGCACCTGCCGCGCGCACCCCCGCGGGGTGCGTCGCTTCCCGCCGGGGTCCCCGCGCGTGCTTTTCTTTCCGCGTCTACGGCTGGGTCGGTGCAGAGACGGGCGTCCACCTGCGCGAGGGCGACGGCTGCGCGATGCGATGGATGCGCAGCGGGACCTCGAACGAACCGCTCCAGCGGCGGAAGGTGCGCGTGGGCCGCTCCCCGAGGGGAGGGCGCGCGAGGTCCGCGAGCGAACTGTCGCCCACGATGCGCAGCGTCCACCGCCCGTCCGACTCGGGGTCTGCGGCGTGGAGCCGTTCCAACGCGTCGGCGTCCTCCTCGGGCGCGAACCACCGCGGTCGCGAGACGCCTGGGCCCGCCAACCACCAGATGCGGCTCGTGCGCCGCGGCGCGCCGTCCTCGCACACCTCGATGCGGAGGCCGATGAGCGTGTCCGCGAAGGCGGGGTCCGCGGTCGCCCGCTCGTTGAAGCGGAGCCCGCCGCGCGGCGTTCCGCGCGACCAGAGCACGAAGGCGTCGTCGAAGTCGAAGACGGCCGCGATGGCCGCGCGCAGTTCCGCGGAGTCGAAGGGTTCCGCGTCGGGCTCGCCCGCGCCGCGGCCTGCGACGCGCATGGCGCGCCCGTCGACGGTCTCGTAGCGGTTCCAGCCGCCGTCGGGAGCGTCCTGCGCGGCGAGCCCGCGCTGGCGGACGCGCAGATCGAAGGAGAACGGGTCCTCAGGGGAGACGCCTGCGGGCAGCTCGACGAGCCACGGCGCGTTCCGCCCCCACGGGTCGAAGGCGGCCCGCACGGAGGAGCCGTCCGAGAGACGCACCTCGGCCTCGCCCTCGAGGCCGCTTGGCCACCATGCCGCCACATCGAGCGCGAGCGCGTGCGCGCCGCGCTCTCCGCCCATCAGCGCCACGAGATCGATCG
The DNA here is from genome assembly GCA_964393015.1 of uncultured Klebsiella sp. Classification (GTDB taxonomy): domain Bacteria; phylum Planctomycetota; class Phycisphaerae; order Phycisphaerales; family SM1A02; genus QWPT01. The sequence goes on along the minus strand of CAYMSD010000018.1, from coordinate 8,361 downwards.
CAGGCGGAATCTCAAGGAGCCGGAGGAGCCGCGGGTCGTCGCGACGCAGGCTCAGCATCAGCGTGTCGCAGAGCAGGCCGTACTTGGCCTGCCACTCGCGCGTCGGCGGCCGTGCGCCAGAGTCACCCGCGATGACGAGGCCGAGCGCGTCCTCGATCTGCCCGTCGTCGAGCGCCGCCGAGCCGATGCGCCGCGCCAGTTCGCGGATCGGCGAGTCGAACTCCGTCGAATCGACCCACGGCACGGCGGCCATCAGGACGGCCGTCGGCGCGATGCTCCAGGCGCCCGAGCCGATGAACCGCGCGCGCGCCGCGAGGACGAGCGCCACGACGCCGAGGATCGCAAGCGCCGCGCGCACGGGCTTGCGCCGCGTGCGCATGGTGTCGTCCTCGCGCAGGGCTGTGAATCCGCACTCCGCGCAGCGACGGGACGCGATCGTGGAACGGGACACCGCGTCGGGACCCGAACCGAGGTCCGCGTCGAGCTGGACCGGGCCGAGCTCGTGCCAGCAGCGGGGGCAGCGCCTGCGTCCTCTCGGCGGGTCGCCCGCGACCGACTTCGCGGCGAGCGCCGTCAGGACCACCACGCCCAGGAAGAGGCCGATCGAGAGGATCCAGGCGGAGAGGTCGGACACGCGGGCGGATGGTACGACCGCGCACGGCGCGCGGATTCACCTGCCCCTGCGTTCACGGGGTCGTCACCGCACGAACGCCCACTTGAGCAGTTCCTTCGGGGTGGGCGGCTTGCCCTGCATCAGGACGCCCACGCGGAAGATGCGTGCCGCGAGCCACAGGAGCCCTGCCGCGCAGACGAGGCCCCACGCGGTCGCGGCGACGATCTGCCAGAGCGGCACCGGCTCGGTCGCCGCGGTGAGGCGGAGGATCATCACGAAGGGCGATGCGGGCGGGATGAAGCTCGTGATGGTGGCCAGGAGCCCGTTCGGATCCTGCGTGATCGGCATCCAGAGGATGAGCGGGACGAGCAGGAGCGTCATCACGGGCCCCACGAGCGACTGCGCCTCGCGCAGGTCGCTCACGGCGCTGCCCACGGCGGACATCATGGCCGCGACCATCACATAGGCGATCACGAAGTAGACCGCGAGGTAGACGAGGTGCATCGTGGGCACCAGGTCGCCCATCGCAAGCGCCGACAGCCCCGCGATGCCGAGCGCGCCGTACATGACGAGCATCACCGTGCTCACGAGCGCGTAGCCGACGATCTTGCCTCCGAGAAGCTGCAGCGGGCTCGCTGCCGCGAGCAGCACCTCCATCACCTTGTTCGACTTCTCCTCGATGGTGGTCGTGAGGAGGTAGTTCGCGCTCGTGAAGACCGTGATCCACAGGAGGAACATGAAGGCCATGGGGACGAGGAAGCGCGCCTCGGTGTTCTCCTCGGCCTCCTTGCCTTCGGGGGAGATGCGCGTCGTGCGCGGCTCCGGGCGGTCCTTGAGCCTCGCGAGGAGCTCTGCGTCGAGGCCGCTCCGCTCGACGCGCTCCTCCTCGAGGGCGACGCCGAGCGCACGGCTGATCTGCCGCACATGCTTCGGGGAGAGCGAGCTCGGGATGAAGAGCTCGAATCCTTCGGTCTGGTTCGCCGGGTCGAGCGCCGCGGGCGGAATCGCGGCACCCGCGAGGATCCTGCCCTCGCGCACATCGCGCTTGATCGCCTCGACCGCGTCGAGCGATGGCTCCACGCGCCAGGTGACCTCGATCCGCTGCGGCGCCGCGGAGAGGTTCGACGCGGCGTCGAGCGCCTCCGCGGTGCTCGCGGGCGACGCGGGGTTCGCCTCCATCGAGGCGAGCTCGTCGAGCACTTCCTTCGTGCTTGGGGGCGTGACGAGGATCTGCTCCGCGCGCGCCGACACGGTGCCGTCCGGGTCGGCGACGACGATCGTTCCGACGAGCGGCGGCGACTCGCGCGAGATGAGGAACGGCATCAGCGTGATGACGCCGAACATGACGACGGGCACGGCCACCGCGCCGAAGATGAAGCCCTTCGTGAGCGCGGTGTGGCGGAACTCGCGCCAGGCGACGAGCGCGACCTTGCCGAGGTAGGACTGCTGCGGGCGATCAGGCATCGATCTTCGCTCCCTTGCGCGCTGCGCCGCCCGACTCGGGGCCCGAGACGAGCTCGACGAAGAGGTCGTCGAGGTTCATGCGGCGGAGGCCGAGCGAACGCATGGGCGCGAGCTCGAGCACCGCGCGCATCGCGTCGGCCGCCGCGACGCCGTCGGCGAGGTCGAGGTCGACGGAGCCGTTCTCATGCGTGCGCGCGTGGGCGGCGAGGCCCGAGCGCAGCGCGAGCGCCGCGAACTCGTCCGCCGTCGAGAGCGGCTCGCACACGAGGCCGCGGTCGTCGTAGCGCGCGCGCAGCTCGGCGAGCGTCGCGTCGAGGACCTTCTCGCCCTTGTTGATGAGGACGACCTTGTCGCAGAGCGCCTCCGCCGTGTGCATCTGGTGGGTCGAGAAGATGATCGTCGCGCCGCGCGCCTGCTCGCTGCGGATCAGCTCGAGCACGAGCCGGCCGTTCACGGGGTCGAGCCCCGAGAAGGGCTCGTCGAGGATGAGGAGGTCGGGCGCGTGGATGATCGAGGCGAGCAGCTGGATCTTCTGCTGCTGGCCCTTCGAGAGCTCCTCGCAGCGGCGCTTGACGACGCCGGGAAGCTCGAGCCGCTCGAGCCAGTCCTCGATGCGGCGCGTGAGGCCCTGCGGGTGCACGCCCTTCAGGCGCGCCATGTAGCCGACGAACTCGCCGACCTTCATCTTGCGGTAGAGCCCGCGGTCCTCGGGCAGGTAGCCGATGCGGTCCTTCATCGCGATCGCAGACGACCCCATCACCTCGACGCGGCCCGCGTCGGGCGCGATGATCGACATGATCATGCGGATCGTGGTGCTCTTGCCCGCGCCGTTCGGGCCGAGGAAGCCGCAGAGCGAGCGCTCGGGGATCGCGAGCGAGATGCCGCGCACGGCGTCGACCTTGCCGAAGCGCTTGCTGACGCCCTCGAGCAGGACCGCGCTCGACGGGGAGGCATGTGCGGCAGGCGCTGCGCGGGACGCTGTGGAAAGGGGGGGCTGCATCGAGGTTCGGTTTCTCTGCGGCGCGCGCCGCGTGCGTCGTTCATCGGCCCGGCGGCACGCCGCGCGCGATCGAAGCGGGGGCCGCGATCGATCCCGGCGCGAGGGTATCGACCGCGACGCGCTCGTAGGTCATGTCGATCTTCATGCCTGCGGTCGTGATGGTGGCCTCGCGGAAGGAGACGAGCTGCGCGGGCGCCTGCGCGGGCGCCGCCGTCCCCGTCGTGATCGCGCGGGTTCCACGCTCGACCGTCTCCCAGCGGCGGAAGCGCATCGACTGGCCGCCCGCGACGGGCGCATTCGCCGCCTCCGCGCGCGGCGGGGGCGGGATCTCGAGCCCGACGATCTCGGTCTCGGCCTCACTCAGGAAGAGCGACCAGGGCGCCTGCCCCGCGGGTGCGCCGACGGGCGTCATGGCAAGGCGCCAGCAGGCGCGGCCGTCGACCGTCTCGCGGCCGACGGTGCGGATGTCGCTGAACCGCACCGAGAGCGAGCGGACGAGCGTGATCAGGTCGCCGCCGCCCGCGAGTTCCGCCGCCATCGCGGGTTCGACGGGTTGCGCGCGGCCCGGCTCGCCCATCCACGCGACGCCGTCTGCGACCCCGAGCTCAAGCGTGGTCTCGGCGCCCGTGGCGGAGCCCGAGCCGCCCGGCATCGTCTGCACGAGAAGGTGGGCGGCGGGCAGGTTCGCGACGGGGGCGATGAAGCTGTAGGCCACGCGGCCCTTGCCCATCGGAGTCTCGACGCGCGCGACCGACTCGAACGAGCCGATCGAGTTCCACGCGTCGCCGCCGAGCCTGTCGAGCGCCTTTCGCAGGAGTTCGGCGCCATCGGGGAGCACGGTTGGCTGCACGATCGGCGCCGATGGCTGCGCGGGCGCTTCCTGCGCGTGTGCCGCCGCCGCGCAGGTCATGGTGGGAGCCATGAGATGCACGGACGCGAGAAGCGCGAGAATCATCGATCGGGCGGAGGCCCGTTGGAGAATGGCGAAGGAAGTCCGAGAGGAAGTCATCGTGTGCCTCGAGGGTGAGGAGCGGTGCGCGGCGCCGCGCGGCCGCGGCGTGCGCGGAGGACGCGCGCCGCGTCGAGGCTGTTCCCGACTTCGCACGCGATCGATGGCGTCGACCGCTCAGCCTTCCTTCTTCGGCGTCGCGGGCGCAGCGGGCGTCGCCGGCTTCTCGGCGGGCGCGGCTGCAGGGGTCTCGGCGTCGAACTCCTCGCCGAGCTCCTCTTCCTCGGTCGGCTCGGGCTTCAGCAGCTCCTGCACTTCCTTCGGCAGCGCGAAGGCGTCGGCTGCGACGGCGTTGAAGGTCACCGTGTCGATGGTGGCGACCATCTTCTGGCCCATCTGGCTCGCCTCCGTGCGCGTCGCGAGCTTCACGGTGCCGAAGTCGCCCGTGTACTCGGTGTAGGTCTGGAGCACGGACTTCACGGGAATGTCGCCCATCTGCGTCGCGACGGTCGACTCCGAGCCGCGTGCGAGGCCCGTCGACTTCTCGAACCACAGGATCGACTTGGTCTCGCCGCGCGTCGCCTCGAGCTTCCAGCAGTCGAAGCCGCCGAACTCGCCCTCGCCGATCGTCTTGACGGAGTCCCAGCGCGCCATCGGGTCGGGGTTCCTCAGCACCTCCGCCTCGCGGGCGATCATCTCGCGCTCCTCGCCCTCGAGGATGCGCGCACCGCCCGTCGGGTCGCTCGACCATCCGACGGTGCCGTCGAACGCCGTGACGATGGTGCCGAAGCCCGTGAGCTCCATGCGCACGATGGACTTGTTCGGCGCAGCCATCAGGGTGTGCATCGGTCCCTTGATGTTCGCCGCGGGGATCTCCATCGAGCCCTTCGACTCCATCGAGGTGATCTTCGACCACGCCTCCTTGCCGCCGGTCGCCTCGAGCGACTTGGCGAGGATGTCGGCTGCGTTCGGGAGGCTCGCGGCCGACGCAGCGGGCTTCGCGGCCTCGGGGGCCTTTGTCGCACCGTCCTGCGCGAATGCGGCTGCGGGCGCGTGCGCGAGGATGAGGGCCGCGATCGCGGCGCGCGTGAAGGGACGGGTGCGGTGGGTGTTCGTGGTCTGGTTCATGTGGTTCGATCTCGTGAGGACGGACGATTGGGAGGCGCTTGTGTCATGCGTCCCGCGCTTGAACGCACGCGTGGGCGCGACGGTTACGGATTCACGGCGGCGGGTTCCGCGCGCTTCGCCCGCTCCGAGCGGGCCTCGAGCGTGCGCGTACGGATCCAGGCGACCGCCTGTTCGAGCACTTCGTCGCGGCCCTCGCGGAGCGACGACAGTCGCTGCTCGACGACTTCGTCGGGCACCACGCCGCGGCCCTCGATGCGCACGCCCTTCGGCGTGGCGAAGTCTGCGATCGCGTGGAGAAGCACATCGCCGTTCGGGAGCTTCACGGCGGTCGCAGGCAGCGCCATGCCTGCGGTGGTCTCGCCGAAGACGCGGGCGCGCCCCGCCTCCTGGAGGCCGCCCGCGAAGATCTCGCTGGTGCTGGCGCTGCGGCCGTCGACCAGGATGGCGAGGGGGCGCGTGTAGGGGCGGACGCGCGTTCCCTCCGCGGAGAGGCGACGCGGCGCCACGCGGAACTCGAGCGAACTCTCGCGCCCGATGAAGGAGCCGAGGCTGAAGGGTTCCGCCGTGAAGAACCCGGCCACGCCCATCGACATCGCGGCCACGCCGCCCGGGTTTCCGCGGAGGTCGAGCACGATGCCGTCCGAGCGGCGCAGGCCGTCGACCGCGCGGTGGATCGCGTCGGAGGCGTCCGTCATCCAGATGTTGAAGGCCAGGTAGCCCACGCGCAGCGGCGCGGCCCCCTCGACGGGGCGCTCGAGGAGCTGCGTCTCGACCGTGACGGGGAAGGGCGGCAGGTTTCCGAACGAGCTGGCCCCGAGCGGAGACGCCTCGTAGCTCAACGCGACGGTCTGTTCGGCGCCCGAGGCGTCCTCGAAGACGACCTCCGCGGTCGAGCCGACGGGACCCGTGAGCAGCTGCTGTCCAGCGAACACGAGGGCCATGCGCAGTTGCGCGGCCTCGGGCGAGTGCGTGTCACGGCCGCTCGACTCGAGCTCGGCGAGGCGCGCGCGCAGCCCCTCGACGGTGGGGCCGATCTCGGAGCCGTTCACGGAGACGAGCCGCCAGCCGAGGAGCACGCCCGCGCGCGCGGCGGGAAGCTCGGGCGTGATGCGGGTGACCGTGGGGAAGCCATCGACGCTCGCGAGGTCGAGCCCGAGGACGCCGACGGACTGGCCCGGCGGAAGCGCCGTCGGCTCGGACGAGGGCGATGCCGAGTCCGCGCGTGCGGGGCCTTCGCCGGCGTCGGCGGGGGCCTCGCCCGCGTCCGACGGAATCACCGAGAAGTGACTCTGCCCGAGCGTGGCGAGCATGTCGTCGAGGACCTCGCGGAGCTCCGACTGGCTCGCGGCCGCCTCTGCGCGCGGGCGGAGCTCGTCGCGCACGGCGTTCCAGTCGACGCCGTTGAGCGTCGCGTCGAAGTGCTGGTCGCGCACGGTGGTCCACACGGCGTCGAAGGTCTCGAGCGGCAGGATCGCGGGCGACTCCGCCGCGCGCGCCGCCGCCACCGCAGGGGTGCCGGCGCAGCCGCCGAGCATCGAGAGGGCGCCCCCGAGCGCGATGCCGCACGCTGCGAGCAAGGCGGACGGAGAACGGCGCGATGGAAGCGTCAACGGGGAAGCCTGCGGCATGGTCGGAGTGTACCTCGCGGCCGCGGGCGGGCGGCGGTTACAGTTGAGAAAAGGATTAAAAAGACAACAACGAGCGCTTCATCCGTTCATCCTCATATACGGTTGAAAGGCCCGCCCGTGCGCCCTATCCTCTCACCCATGCTCCGCTCCCTGGCCAAGGCACTCGAGTCCCGCACCCTCGTCTTCGACGGCGGCATGGGCACGCAGATCCATGCGTGCGCCGACTGCACGCCCGGCGACTACCTCGGCCGCGACAACTGCACCGACATCCTGGTCAAGAGCCGCCCCGACATCATCCAGCGGATCCATGAGACCTACTTCGCGGCGGGGGCCGATGTCGTCGAGACCGACTCGTTCGGCGCCAACATCCTGGTGGGCAAGGAGTTCGACGAGGAGCTCGCCTCGTGGACCTTCGAGCTGAACAAGCGCGCCGCCGAGATCGCACGCGCAGCGGCCGCGAAGTTCGAGACGCCCGACCGCCCGCGCTTCGCGATCGGCTCGATGGGCCCCGGCACCAAGCTCGTGTCGCTTGGCCAAGTGTCGTGGGAGGAGATGCACGCGAGCTACCTCGAGCAGGCGCGCGGCCTGATCGCAGGCGGCATCGACGGCTTCATGATCGAGACCTCGCAGGACCTCCTCCAGCAGAAGATCGCGATCAACGCCTGCATCGACGCGCTGAAGGAGGCGGGGCTCACGCCCGACGACCGCGCGATCTTCTCGAGCGTGACGATCGAGACCACGGGCACGATGCTCCTCGGTTCGGACATCGCCGCGGTGGTGAACGCGCTCAAGCCGTTCCCGATCCACTCGCTCGGCCTCAACTGCGCGACGGGCCCGGTCGAGATGGCCGAGCATGTCGCGTACATCGCGAAGCACTGGGACCGCGCGATCAGCGTGCTTCCGAACGCGGGCCTGCCGATCCTCGTCGAGGGACGCACCGAGTACCCGTTGCAGGCGAAGCCGTTCCGCGAGGCGATGCAGCGTTTCGTCGAGGAATACGGCGTGAACTCGGTCGGCGGCTGCTGCGGCACCACGCCTGAGCACATCCGCGAGCTGCGCGCGATGATCGACGGCCTCGGCTACGACAAGAAGCCGCAGCGCCGCGCGATTCAACCGCAGGAGCCGGGCTGCTCGAGCCTCTACGGCTTCGTCGAGTTCAAGCAGGAGAACTCGTTCCTCATCGTCGCCGAGCGCACCAACGCGAACGGCTCGCGCAAGTTCAAGCGCCTGCTCGACGAGAGCGACTTCGACGGGCTCGTCTCGATGGGCCGCGAGGAGATCAAGGACGGCGGGCAGGTGCTCGATGTGTGCGTCGACTTCGTCGGCAGGAACGGCCCGAAGGACATGGCGGAGGTCGCGTCGCGCTATGTGCGCCAGGTGAACGCACCGATCATGTTCGACTCGACGGACGCGGTCGTGATCGAGGAAGGCCTCAAGCGCCACGGCGGCAAGGCGATCGTGAACTCGATCAACCTCGAGGACGGCGAGGAGCGCATGAACCGCATCTGCCCGCTCCTCAAGAAGTACGGCGCCGCGTGCGTGGCGCTCACGATCGACGAGGACCCGCAGGCGGGCATGG
>CAYMSD010000017.1:38913-43533 GCA_964393015.1 uncultured Klebsiella sp. | reverse complement strand
GAAGCCGCCGACGATGTTGATGAGCGTGATGATGATGCCTGCGATCGCGTCGCCGCGGACGAACTTCGAGGCGCCGTCCATCGCGCCGTAGAAGTCGGCCTCGCGCGAGATCTCCTCGCGGCGGGTGCGCGCCTCCTTCTCGTCGATCGTTCCGGCGGAGAGATCCGCGTCGATCGCCATCTGCTTGCCGGGCATCGCGTCGAGGGTGAAGCGCGCGGCGACCTCCGACATGCGCGTCGCGCCCTTCGTGATCACCACGAACTGCACGATCACGAGGATGATGAAGATGATCGTGCCCACGACGGCGTTCGAGCCCGCGACGAAGTCGGCGAACGCCTGGATCACATGGCCCGCGGCGCCGTCGGCCGCCGCCGCATCCTGCGAGTCGATCGAGAGGATCAGGCGCGTGGTGGCCACGTTGAGGACGAGCCTGAAGAGCGTGGTGCCGAGGAGCAGCGCGGGGAAGACGCTGAAGTCGAGCGGCTTGCGCATGTAGATCGTCGTCATCAGGACGATCGCGCCGATCGCGATGTTGAGGCAGAGCAGCACATCGAGCGCGGCGGGCGGCAGCGGCACGACGAGCACGCCCACGAGCGAGAGGAACGAGACGGGCACGATGAGGTGCCTGTTCTTCGCCACGAAGTGGAAGATGCCGGGGATGCCGTCTTGGGACTGGTCTGCCATGGTTGGTCCTGCTCCTCGGTCTCGGACGCCCCGTCACGCGCCGCGGCCGCCCGGCGCGCGGCGCCCCGCTCACGCCGCCGTCTTCCCCTTCAGCCTGTAGACGTAGGCGAGGATCTCCGCCACGGCCTTGTAGTGGTCCGCGGGGATCTCCTGCCCGACCTTCGCCTTCGCGTAGAGCGCGCGCGCCAGCGGCTTGCGCTCGACGATCGGGATGCCGTGCTTCGTCGCGATCTGCCTGATGCGCAGCGCGAGGTGGTCCGCGCCCATCGCCACGATGCGCGGCGCCGCCATCGACTGCGCGTCGTACTGGATCGCGACCGAGATGTGCTCGGGGTTGGTCACGATCACATCGGCCTTGGGAACGGCCGCCTGCAGCCGCTGGGACGCGAGCTGCCGCGCGACCTGCATGCGGCGGCGCTTGACCTCGGGGTCGCCGTCCGACTCCTTGAACTCCTCCTTGACCTGCTGCTTGGTCATGCGCAGGTCGCGCTCGTGCTTGAGGTACTGGAAGACGAAGTCGGCGATGCCGAGGATCAGGAGCGCGACGCCGACCTGGAGCGCGAGCGTCAGGCCCATCGACCCGATCTCCGCGAAGCCGCGGAGGAGCCCCACCTCGGGGAGCACCGCGATCTGCGGAAGCAGCGCGCTCGAGGTGAAGAAGGCGATCACGCCCACGACCACGAGCTTCAGGATGTCCATGCTCGTCTTGATCACCCCCTGCAGGCCGAAGATGCGGCCGAAGCCGCTGATCGGGTTGAGGCGCTCGAACTTCGGCTCGAGCGCCTTCGTGGTCACGAGGAATCCGACCTGCCAGAGGTGCGACAGGATCGCGATCAGCGTCGCCGCGATGATCACGGGAACCGCGGCCTGCGTCGCCTCGAGGACGGGCGGAAGCAGCACCTCCATCACCTCCTCCGGGCGGATGCCGCTCGCGATGTGGTCGCCGACGAGCGACTTCTCGAGGAGGGAGGAGAGCGATGCGAGGAGCGGGCGCATCGTGGCCGCAAGCACCAGGATGCCGCCGAGGAGGAGGACCGCCGCCGCGACATCGGTCGAGCGGGCGATGTTGCCCTCCTCGCGCGCCTCGCGACGACGCTTCGGCGTCGCGTCCTCGGTGCGTTCGCCCATGTCCTCAGCCACGGCTCCTCCTTCCTGCGGCGTCCGTCATGGCGCCACCTCCGGCTTGGTCGCGGCGAGGATCGCCTCGAAGGTGCCGATGGTGCCGTCGATGAGGGCCTCGTCGATCGCCGCGAGGGAGAAGATGATCACGAGCAGCCCGACCATGATGCGGAGCGGGAAGCCGATCGAGAGCACGTTGAGCTGCGGCACGCTCTTCGAGAGGTAGCCCATCACGACAGTCTCGAGGCAGATGATGCCGAGGAGCGGCATGGCCACGCGAAGGCCGAGCTCGAACGCCGCGGACATCGCGCCGACGAAGACGGCGAGCGCGGTGGTGTCGGTGCCGCCCGTGAGCAGCGCGGGCACCGAGCCCGCCGGAACCGTCGTGAAGCTTCCCGCGACCGCCGCGAACATGGTCTCGATGCCGCCGAGCGAGAGGAAGGTCGCGAGCGCGAGGAAGAAGAGGATCTGCTCGAGGGCGTCCGACTCGTCGCCGATCGCGGGGTTGTAGAAGCGCGCGAAGCCGAGGCCGATCTGCTGCGCCATGGTGAGCCCCGCGAACTGCGCGGCGATGAGCGGCATCGAGGCGCAGAAGCCGATGAAGGCGCCGATCCCCAGCTCGATCGCGACGAGCGGCAGCGCCATCCCCAGCGTGATCTCGCGCGGCAGCTCGCCCGAGACGGCGACCATCGGATAGACCGCGAGGCCGAGCGAGACCACGAGGAGCGCCTTGATGCGCATCGGGATGGCCGACGACGAGAGCAGCGGCCCGTGGAACGCGAGCCCGGACACGCGCGCCACCACCATCAGGGCGGGCACGATGTGCTGGGAGAGCTGTTCGATGGCGTTCATGCTGGGGTGGCTGCGCGCAAGGGGGAACGCGGGGGGACTCTCGTGCGTCAGCCGCCCGAGACGGGCGACCATGTGAACATCTCCGCGGAGAACTCCATCACCTTCACGGTGATCCACGAGATCAGCGCCACGGTCGCCGCGACCATCGCGAGGATCTTGGGGACGAAGACGAGCGTCTGCTCCTGGATCTGCGTGACGGCCTGCAGGACGCTCACCACGAGGCCCACCACGAGGCCGACGATCAGGATCGGCGCCGAGATCAGCAGCATCAGCATGAACGCGTCGCGAACGGCGTCGAGTGCCTCCGTGTCCATCACGCGCCTCCCACCGGGATCATGACGCCGCTGAGAAGCGAGCCGACGACGAGCGTCCAACCGTCGACGAGGACGAAGAGGAGGAGCTTGAACGGCAGCGAGACGAGCACGGGCGGCAGCATCATCATGCCCATCGAGACGAGGAGGCTCGCGATCACCATGTCGATCACGAGGAACGGCAGGTAGATGCGGAACCCGATGAGGAACGCCGTCTTCAGCTCGGAGATCACGAACGACGGGACCAGCGTGAGCATGTCGACGTCCTCCTCCCAGGTCATCTCGGAGGGGTCGCTCGCGTCGATCCCGCGGTGCTCGAGCACCATGAGCACGGTCGGCACATTCCCCGACGCCTCGATCTGCGCGATCATGAACTCGCGCAGCGGCTGCTTGGCGTTCTCCCACGCGAGCATCTGGTCCTTCTGCTCGCCGCGCGCATATGGGCCGATGCCCTCCTCCCACATGCGGGTGAAGGTCGGGCCCATCGCGAGCGCGCTGAGGAGGACGGACAGCCCGACGATCACCTGCGAGGGCGGAAGCGTCTGCGTGCCGAGCGCCTGACGGAGGAGGCCGAGCACCACCACCATGCGCGTGAAGCAGGTGCAGAGGATGAGGATCGACGGCGCGACGGTGAGCACCGTCAGCAGGAGCACGATGTTGAGCGCGGCGCTGAGGCCTCCCTCGAAGCCCGGGACGCTCTTGGTGGCATCCTCGAGGACGCCGATGGGGTTGATCCCGTCGAGCGCCGGCGCGGCCTGGGCGATCACGAGCATCATCGCAGCACCCCGCGGCGCTTCGTCAGGTCGATCGTCTCGATCTCGGCGGTGCGGGCGGCAGGCGGCAGCGACTCGCGCACGCCGGTCGCGGGCCGTGCGGCACGCGGCGCCGCCTTGCGGTCCTGCCCGAGGAGGACGGGCTGCTGGCGCGGCGCGTCGAACTCGCGGTCGTTGGCGCGCAGGAGCGAGTCGAAGGAGAACTGGTCCGTGCCCCGCGCTCCCGCCTCGCAGCGCGCGATCAGGTCGGCGACCTCGCTCGGCGAGGAGAACTCGCTGAGGGTCTGGATCCCCTGCGCGCTCTGGTGCGTGACGAGCACGCGCCGCCCGACCTTGATCAGCACGATGTGGTGTCCGCGGGCGAACGGATAGCGCGCGAGGACCTCGACGACTCCCGATGGGCGCTTCGACTTGCCAAAGGCGCCTCCGATGCCTGCGCCGAGGTTTCCGCCGAACCGCTTCACCACGAAGCGCATGGCGAAGATGGCGGCGAGCGTCCCGCCGAGCGCGAGCGCGGTCGGCACGACCTGGTCCATCAGCATGCTTCCGGAGTCCGCCCCCGCCGCAAGGGATCCATCGCCCGCTCCCGTCGCCTTCGCTCTCGCGAGCGTCGAGGCCGTGCGCGGCGCCGCCTCGTCCGCGGGCGCCGGGCCGCTCCCGTCCTCGACAATCGGCCGCGCCACCCGGCGCGTGGGCGGAATCCGCGTTCCGGGCTCGAGCTCGGTGGGAATCACCACGGGCTCCGCGGCCGCGCGCGGCGAGTCCTCGAGCTCAAGCAGCGCAGAGAAGGACGGAATCAGCGGCCGCGTGGCGGGCGGTGCCAGCGGGCCGCTCCGGGCGTCGTCCGCCTGGCCTGCCGTCGCAGCAGGTGTGGACGCGGG
>CAYMSD010000017.1:27924-38813 GCA_964393015.1 uncultured Klebsiella sp. | reverse complement strand
GTGGACGCGGGCGTGGACGCGGGCGTGGACGCGGGTGCGCTCACGGGCGTGGACGCGGGCGCAGTCGCGGGCGCATCGGGGCGCTTCGTCGCGTCGACGGGCTGGTTGGTGACCGGCGCACCTTGCGGCGCCGCGGCGGACGCGGGCCGCGCGGCGACGAAGGCGACCGCCAGCGTCACGAGGAGCGCCAGCGCCGCAAGCGAACGCGAACGCGCGCGCAGACGCACTGCAGCGGCAGGTCGAACGGTCTTCTTCTGCGTGTTCAGCATGGGCCATCCTGGCTTCGATCAGACGGGCTCCGCCCGCCTTCCCCTCCCCGCGCTCGATCGGTCCGATCAGGCGTGCGACTCGTAGGGCTCGAGGATCTCGCTCACGCGCACGCAGAAGTTCTCGTTGAGGACGAGCACCTCGCCGCGCGCGATGCGCCGGCCGTTCACATAGATGTCCACCGGGTCGCCTGCCGCCTTGTCGAGCTCGACGACCGAGTCGGGGTTGAGCTTGAGCACGTCCTCGACCAGCATCTTGGTGCGGCCGAGCTCGATGCGGACCTGCAGCGACACATCGCCGAGGACCCCGATCCCGCTCGAGTCGGTCGAATGCGGCATTCCACCCGAGAAATCGGGCATTCCGATGGGCGTGGGAGCCTTGCCGTCGACAGGGCCCGCGGTGCTCGCGTTGCCTGCCTCGGTGCCGCTGCCAGCCGGCGCATTTTCGCTTGGGTCTGCCATCTCAGGCCTTCCTCAGGCTCCGCCTGATGCCTCGGGAACCGACGGTCCCAGACTGTGCGCGGCGACCCGCATCCTGCAAGTCCGCCCCGCGCTCGGCCTTGATCGGCCGCGCAAGGCTTGCGCCTGCAGAGAATCATCCGCGCGCCTTCGGCCTTTCAGGCGCAGTTCCTGCGCGGGCGGCCCCGAGACGGGCTCCGGCGGTCAGCGGTTGATGCGGAGGCCCGTGCCGACGACCAGCACGCAGCGGTCGATCACGGGCTTCGAGTCGCTCGACTTGTGGTCGAAGCGCTCGCGCATCACGGTCTCGACGCGGCGGGTCAGGGTCTCGAACAGCGGCTCCTGGAAGTGGGTCGGCTCCGCCGTGCGCCAGATGCCGCCGAGCTGCGCCCGCAGCGAGTTCTTGCTGCGCTCGATCTCGTCCTTGACCCACTCCTCGTCCTTCTTGCGGACCTTCACATAGATCTCGGTCTGGTAGAGGTAGCTGATGCCCGTGCGATCGTTCACGAGCCGGTCGTCGAGGACCAGCAGCTCGACGAGCTTCTCGTCCTCCGGGTTCGCCACGATCACGGGCTCCGTCGCCTCGACCGTCTGGGGCTTGCCAGACGAGAACACGAAGAAGAGGACGCCACCCTCGATGCCGAGCAACGCCAGCACGACGATGATGAACTTCAGCCCCCCGCCCTTCTTGGGCTTCGGGGTCTCCTCCGACTCGCCTTCGCTCTTCTTGTCCGCCATGGCGTCTGCCTCCCAGCGATCGTTTCCCGCAATGCCTGCGTCAGGATGGCGGCGTCGGTCGACGCTCCGCTCGCCTTCGGGATCGGCCCGAGCGGCGCGGGACTTGAGGCCTGAGGGTCGTGGTGCAGGACTTGAGCCCTCCGATTCGAACCCGAATCCTGAGAAATGTCGGATCGCGCGGCGGGAGCGGGTCGTGCGGGCAGGTCCGCGTGTCGCTCCAGGAGGGCGTCAGGCGGGAACCAGCACGCGGAGCCTGTGCTCGGAGAGCGAGAAGGCGAATCGACCGTCCTGTCCGCCGGGCGCAGCGTCCCCGTCGAGCTGGAGTTCGGCCTGCGGCGAAAGCAGAAGCTCGATGCGGCGCCCGCGCCGCTCGCGCAGCAGCGGATGCCGCCTGTGAAGCCCCGTCCAGAGGAGAGGGATCCACGGCAGCAGGTCGAGGCTCGCGCGGGCGGGGATGAAAACCGCGTCCAGCGCGCCGTCGTCGCACACGGCCCCCGCGGCGGGGTTGAGCCGGGCACCGTAGTCGGGCAGGTTCCCGACGACCACCATTCCCTCGCCCAGCTCTTCCCGCTCGCCGTCGACCGTCCAGGCGATGCGGCTTGGGCGCCACGCGCCGAGCGATGCGATGATCGGGCGCGCGTAGCTCAGGTGCGAGATGCCCCCGCGCCGGGTCGCGGAGAGCGCATGCACCACGGCCGCGTCGAACCCGACCGACGCCATGATGACGAAGTCGTCGCGCGCCCCGCCCTCGCGCTCGACGGCCGCGAGATCGATCTCGCGCGTCGCGCGCCTGCGGAGCGCCGCCGAAAGGTCGGCCGCGCTCCGCGACATGCCGAAGGCGCGCGCGAACAGGTTCTCCGTGCCGCAGGGCGCATGCCAAAGCGGGATCCCGGCCCGCGCGGCCTCGGGCGCCACGAGCCGCACGGCTCCATCTCCTCCGACGACGACCACGGCGTCCTTGCCGGGGAGGCTCGGCGCGAGCCACTCCGCGGCGGGGGCGCGCTCGGTCGGCACGAGCTCGGTGATCCAGCCCTCGCGCTCGAGCGCGTCGCGCAGCCCGCTCGCGACCCTCTCTGCGCGGCCCGAGCCTGAGATGGGGTTGAACACGAGCGCGATCGCCATCGGATCCTCCACGGCGGCTGCCGCCGGGGCGCGAAGCGTATGCGATCGGCCGATGGAGGTCGCGTTTGAGGCTCTTCCCATCCGCGCGTACCATCGCCGCCCATGGAGACCGCCACGCCCTCGAGGCTCCTTCGTCCCCTCCGCGTCCTCGCGGCCCTCGCGGCGCTCGCCGCGTCCTCCAACGCGCTTGCCCAGGTGGAGCGCTATGAACTCGACACGCTCGACCGGTGGACGCGCGCGGCCGAACTCGACCCCGCCAGCGAGGAGGCGCAGCTTCTCGCGGCGCGACGGGCGCTTGTCAACGGCGAGGTCTCGCGCGCGAAGAACCTCGCCAACGCCTTTCTCGAGCGTCTGCCTCTCTCGCCGTACCGCGCGGACGCGCTCCTCGTGCGTGGCGACGCCACGCTCGCGGAGGGCGACGAGTTCCAGGCGCTCTTCGACTACGAGGAGATCGCGCGCCGCTATCCGGGCACCGAGGTCTTCATCCCCGCCCTCGAACGCGAGTTCGAGATCGCGCGCAGCTACGCGCGCGGCCTGAAGAAGCGGCTCTTCGGCACGGTGCGCATTCTCGACGCAAGCGAAGAGGCCCAGGAGCTCCTCATCCGCATCCAGGAGCGACTCCCGGGAAGCGAGCTGGCCGAGCGCGCGGGCATGGAGCTCTCCGACTACTACTTCGACCGCCGCGAGATGATGATGGCGGCGGAGTCCTACCGCCTCTTCATCGAGAACTACCCCCGAAGCCCGCAGGTCACCAAGGCGCGGCTCCGACTGATCTATGCATCGATCGCGGGCTTCCGCGGCCCCGAGTACGACTCGAGCGGGTTGCTCGAGGCGCGTGCACGGCTTCAGTCGCTCCAGGCGCTGCAGCCGGGGCTGGCGCAGCAGGTCGGGTCGACGGCGCTCCTCGCCCGCATCGAGGAGTCGCAGGCGGCCAAGTTCCTGTCGACCGCATCGTGGTATCTCGAGATCGGCGATCCGATCTCCGCCGAACTTGCGGTCCGGAGGCTCGTGCAGCGCCATCCCACCTCGATCGCCGCGATCGAGGCTCTCCGGATCATCCCGTCGATCCTTGCGGAGGTCCCCGAGAGCGTCGTGCAGGGCGGGCCCGACTACCGTGCGCTCCGCAAGCAGGTGCTCGGCGTCGAATGGGACGAAGTCCCCGATGCGGCACCGACGGACGCCGCGCCTGCGGCGGAGGGAAACCCGTGAAGCAGCTGTCCCTCGCCCTGCTCGCGGCGATCCTCTGCGCGTCCTCCCTTCTCTCCGGATGCGCCGCCACCCCCGATGCGGGCTACGCCGCGGCCTCGCCCTATCCCGCGCGCTACCGAAGCGTCGCGCTGCCGATCTTCCGCAACCAGAGCTTCCTGAGGAACTTCGAGTTCGACCTCGCCCAGGCGCTCGTCAAGGAAGTCGAGCTCTCGACGCCCTACAAGGTCTCGTCCGAGGTGTCCGCCGACACGGTGCTGCGGGGAACGATCACGGCGATCGACCTCGTCGAGCGCTCCAAGAACCCGCAGACAGGGCTCTCGAACGAGGTGATGGTGCGCATGCGCGTCGACTTCGAGTGGGTCGACCTCCGCAGCGGCGAACGCATCGTGGCGCGCGAGGGCGTCGAGTCGATCGCGCTGTTCGTGCCGTCGTACCCCGCGCGCGAGCCGCTTGAACTCGCGCGATTCGCCGCCGTCGAGCAACTGGCCCGCGAGCTGGTCTCCGCGATGCAGGCGAAGTGGTAGCAGGCGGGGGCGGATCGGCGAACAGGCCGAAACCGCGCCGCGCAGGACACGAACCGCCCCCAAGGCGCGTCTCGGCGTCGAGACGGCCCGTCCATCGGTCGAAGAAGTGGAAGGCTGGTCCGAACCTCGGGGCTCCTGCCGGGCCTCTGCACGCGGGGCCTGCACTCGGAAGGGCCGCACTTCTGGTTCCTGCGTCGTGACGCCCGCCCCGACCGTCCGATCCAACCTAGACTCCCGCATGGCCGACGCCGAGGCCGACGCCGAGACAGACACCTCGCAGCCTTCGGTCTCCGATCGACTCCAACAGACCAGATTCGCCTCGCATGAACGACTCCCTCTCCAACGAGCCTCTCCGCAGCGCGCCTTCCGCATCCCCGCGCCTCGACGCGCCCGTGCGATTCGCCATGTCCGATGACGACGGCGGCCAGCGCGGCGGACAGCGGCCGAGTGGCCCGGGTGGGCCCGGCGGGCCGAACCTTCCTCCGCAGCGCGGCGGGCGCCAGGTGCTCGGCTGGGTGATGGCGGCCGCGCTCTTCGGGCTTCTCATCATCGCCTTCAGCTCGTCCTCGGGCGGCCAGAAGGAAGTGAAGTGGAACGACTTCATGAACCTGGTGCGCCAGCGCGCGATCGAGCAGGGCTCGGTGACCGTGGACGGGTCGCGCGTCACGGCCATGGTCAAGGAGAACGTGCAGGGCTGGTCGGGCAACAAGCCGCAGCCCGTCTTCGCGAAGGTCGACGACACCAAGACCTACTACATCGACGACCTGCGCGCGGAGAAGGTCGACTTCAACTTCAACGAGCGCTCGATGTGGACGATGGTGCTGATCCAGCTCCTTCCCGTCATCCTCATCATCCTCGTCATCTGGTTCATCGCGCGCTCGATGCGCGGCGCGGGCGGCGGCCCGGGCGGCATGCTCGGCAGCTTCGGCAAGAGCAAGCACCGCATGCAGACGAAGGAGCAGGTCAAGGTCACCTTCGGCGACGTCGCGGGCGTCGACGAGGCGAAGGAAGAGGTCCAGGAGATCGTCGAGTTCCTCAAGAACCCGAAGCGCTTCTCGCGTCTCGGCGGCCGCATCCCGCGCGGCGTGCTGCTCTCGGGGCCCCCGGGCTGCGGCAAGACGCTGCTTGCGAAGGCGATCGCGGGCGAGGCCGATGTCCCCTTCTTCTCGATCTCGGGCTCCGACTTCGTCGAGATGTTCGTGGGCGTCGGCGCCAGCCGCGTGCGCGACCTCTTCAAGCAGGCGAAGGAGAACTCGCCGTGCATCATCTTCCTCGATGAGATCGACGCCGTCGGCCGACGCCGCGGCGGCGGCTTCAGCTCGGGCGGCCACGACGAGCGCGAGCAGACGCTCAACGCGATCCTCGTCGAGATGGACGGCTTCGACGCCAACACGCAGGTGATCGTGATCGCGTCGACGAACCGGCCCGATGTCCTCGACCCGGCGCTCACGCGCCCGGGCCGCTTCGACCGCCAGGTCGCCGTCAACCTCCCCGACCTCGTCGGGCGCCGGCAGATCCTCGCCGTGCACGCCAAGAAGGAGAAGCTCGCGGAGGACGTCGACCTCGAGAAGGTCGCCCGCGGCACGCCCATGTTCTCGGGTGCCGACCTCGCCGCGCTCATCAACGAGGCCGCGATCATCGCCACGATGGCCGACAAGGACTTCGTCGAGCTCGCGGATCTCGAGGAGGCGCGCGACAAGGTCCGCTGGGGCCGCGCCAACAAGAGCCGCAAGATCGAGCAGCAGGAGCGCGTCGCGACCGCCTACCACGAGGCGGGCCACGCGGTGCTCCAGGTGCTCCTCGAGCACGCGGACCCGCTCCACAAGGTGACCATCATCCCGCGCGGACAGGCCATGGGCGCGACCTTCTCGCTCCCCGAGAAGGACCGCTACGGCTACGGCCGCAAGCATGTCCTCGCGACGCTGCGCGTCCTCTGCGGCGGCCGCATCGCGGAGGAGAAGAAGACGGGCGACACGAGCTCGGGCGCCTCGATGGACATCAAGATGTGCACGCAGTACGCGCGCGCGATGATCCTCCAGTGGGGCATGTCCGACCGCCTCGGCTTCGTGAACTACGCGGGCAGCGACTCGCGCGAGATGTTCATGCCCGAGCGCGACTACTCGCCCGAGACGGCGCGCATCATCGACGAGGAGACGCGCCGCATCATCGACGAGGCCTACACGCAGGCGCAGCAGATGCTCGCCGACCACTGGGACAAGGTGGTGGCGGTCGCAGAGGCGCTCCTCAAGTACGAGACGCTCCAGCGCGAAGACGTGGACCGGCTCATGCGCGGCGAATCGATGGGGAAGCCGACCGTGGCGGACCTCCTTGCGGGGGAGGCGGCCAGGTCCAAGCCCGTCATCGACGGCAAGCCCGCTGCGGAGCCCGGCACGGAGCCGGGCCTCGGCGGGGCCATGCCAAGCCCCGCCTGACGCGCGTCACCCGAACTCCGCCTTCGCGCGGTCCATGCAGCGCACCAGCTCGACGCGGCTCGAGACGCCAAGCTTGCGGTAGATGCGCTTCGCCAGCGTGGCGACGCTGCCGGGCTTGATGCCGAGGTCGTCCGCAGTCTCGTTGCGCGTGCGACCGCGCACAAGCGCGATCGCCACCTGGCGCTCGCGCCTCGAGAGCGCCGCGAGCGGATCGACCCGGGCTGCGCCGTCCTTCGCCTCTCGGTCCACGAATCGCGCCATGACGACGGGCTGGGGCCGAACGAGCTCCGCGAGCGGCTGCACCTGGAGCTCGAATCGGTAGTTGCAGAAGTAGTCGTCCTTGCCGCCCTCGCCCGTGTGGCGCTCCTGCAGCATGTGGAGGAAGGCGGCGAGCTCGTCGAGGCGGTGCCGCAGCTCGTGCATCTCGCTCGACGAGATGCGCACGGGAAGGCTGTAGATCATGCGCGAGCGCTTGTCGGCGCCCGCCGTCTCCAGCGGCAGATGGTTCTTGGCCAGCCTGTCCGCCGCCTCCTCGAAACGGCGGGTCAGGCCATCCCACAGCTTGCGGTCGGTCGGATCGTCCGCGCGCAGGCCGATGGTGATGCGGTCGCTCGTCGTTCGATAGGTCGTCGTGCGGCGCTCCCCGCGGGCGCGGAGCGGCTCGATCAGCCCGTGGGTGACCAATCGATCGAGCGCTCGCTGCGAGAAGAGGTGATCGAGATGGACGGCCCGGGCGATCTCGGCCACGTCGACCGGCTTCTTGCGCCGCCGCACGAGCTCCCACACGGACATCACCTCCTCGTCGAGAAGGAGATCCATCGCCGATTCGTTGCGGATGTCGAAGAGAAGTTCATTGCCTTGCATCACGACCTCACCTGCTTCGCTTCGATGCGAACCTCGCGTCACCGCGGCAACGGGGCTTCGGGGGTGCGTCACGCGCCCCGACCCCACCCCGCTCGCACGAATTCCTCAAACTACCCCCGATCGGGTCGCCGCTGCGCACCTGCAAGGCGAAGCAGCAGGCGATTTCGGGCGTTTGTCCCCATCCGAGGACGCACGCCTGATGCCAGTTCTGCGCGGTCTGACGCCATCCGTCGCGCCGCTCAACGGCGCGGCATCGGTGAAGGAACGGAGGCTGCGCCCGAAGGCATCGCGATCGAGCGCGCCATGGCGTCGACCGCGTCGAACACGGCCCCTGCCTCCTTCGCCGTCGCAAGGAGCACATACCCCTTGTCGCGATGGATGGCCACATAGATCTTGATGCGCGCGCCGCTCGGGCCTGGCCGTTCCGTGGATCGGAACGCGCCGGACCGCGCACGCGCGCTCGGGTCGTTGGTCGTTCCACCGGTCCAGGTGCGTTCGCTGGCGACCTGGTACTGGTCGATGCCCATTCCCGGCGGAACGCGCTGCGTGATGAGCGTGCAGGTCGAGAGGAATCCCGCGTGCGGCTGCTCTGTCGGAAGAAGCACCGCCTCCACGCGCGCGGCGGCGTCCGCAGGGAGCTGCTGCTCGGCGGCGCGGAGCATTCGGACCAGATCGGCCTCCGACTGGCTGCCCGTCACGGGAGCCTTCGCGCGCATGTCGATCGCCTTCCACCCCTCGGGGAGCGTGGCCATGAACTCGCCGAAACCGACCGTCTGTGCGGTGTCCGAGCTCTGGAGCCGCCCCGCCTCCACCGCCTGGGCGGAGCCCGCCTCGAGGTCGGGAGCGAGCTCGTCTGCAAGCGCGGCCGCGCGAGCCGCGTGGTCGGGCGGCCCGTCGCCACAACCGCCGAGCATGAGTCCCGGCGGGAGCATCGCAAGGCCGCACGCCAATGCGGCGCGACAGGCGTGTCGCGCACGCGGCTGGCGCAGCAGACCAAGGTTGGTCGGACGAACATTCATGAGATGCCTCAGGCCTTCGACGATCGGGCGGACGCGTGTGTCCGTTCCCTCCCATCCTCGCCCCATGCGGGCGCCCCCTGCCTCAGAGACATCCAGACCCACTCCTGGCATCGGCTTCGCGGACCCCGTTGGTCCGCCGAGAACGGTGGAAAGCGGATGGGTTCATCCGTCGCGACGACGACCTGCGCCGCCTGTGCGGAATGCGCGGGGCTCCCGCGTTCAGGATCGGTCGGTTGCGTCGCGTTCGTCCTCGAGCTTCCTGATCGCGCGCTTCCTTCGGACCTTCGACGCGGTCTCCCCGAGCAGGCTCTTCTCGCGCAGCAGATGGTGGTAGTGCTGCGCAAAGCGGTGCGCCTCGTCGCGAATCGCCTGGCAGAGGCGAAGCCCGAGGTGCTCCCGGCCGAGTCGGATCGGCTCGTCGCGCTCGGTCGTGTAGATGAGCTCCTCCTTCTTCGCAAGCGAGATCACCCGCGGCGGCTGGACGCGCAGCTGCGCGAACGCCTCGAGCGCGGCGCGCAGCTGACCGATGCCGCCGTCGATCAGGATGAGGTCGGGGTAGAGCTCATGCCCGTCGCCCGCCTCGCGGTAGCGGCGGCTCACGACCTCGCGCATCGCGCTGTAGTCGTCGTTGGTGACGCTCGTGATCCTGTAGCGGCGGTAGCCCTCCTTGAAGGGCTTCCCGTCGATGAAGCAGACCTTCGACGCCACGGTCTCGCCGCCCCGGAGGTGCGCGATGTCGATCGCCTCCATGCAGCGGATCGGCTGCTCCGCGCCGAGGACCCGCGCGAGGCTGCGCGCGCCCGCGGCGGGATCCTGCACGAAGCCCGTCGCCTCGGGCTGCCAGTCGAACTCCGCGTCGTCGCCGCGCGCGCTGCCGCGGGTCTCGCGCTCGTCGAGCTTCTCGATCGCCTTGATCTGGTCGCGCAGCACGGCCGCGCGCTCGAACTCGAGGCGCGCGCTCGCGGACTCCATCTCCTCGCGCATCTCGCGCAGCATCGCGCTGCGCTTCGAGCCGAGGAAGCGGATGAAGCGGTCGATGTCCGCGCGATACTCGTCCTTCGAGACGCGCGCCGCGCACGGCGCCGTGCACTGGTTGATCGCCGCGAGAAGGCACGGCCGGAAGAGCCTGTTCTTCGGATCGCCGTCCACGATCTCGAGCTCGCAGGTGCGGTACTTGAAGACCCGCTGCAACAGCTGCATCGCATGCCGAAGGGCGCCGACGGATACGAACGGCCCGTACAGCCGCGCGCCCTTGAAGCGCTCGTTGGCAGGGTCGCGCGTGATGTAGACGCCCGGAAAGTCGTCGCGCATCGTCACCGCGAGATACGGGAAGGTCTTGTCGTCCTGCAGCCGGTCGTTGAAGGGCGGATGGATGTCCTTGACGAGGCGCGCCTCCATCAGGAGCGCCTCCCACTCGCCTTCGCAGGGAATGAAGTCGAAGTCCTCGACCACATCGAGCATCGGCTGCTTGCGCGGCCCGAGGTCCGCGGAGGGGATGAAGTAGCTCGACACGCGGTTCGGCAGGACGGACGCCTTGCCGACATAGAGGACCGTGCCGGCCGCGTCCTTCATGAGGTAGACGCCCGGCACATCGGGCAGCATGCGCGCCTTGCGCAGAAGCCGCGCCAGGCGCTCCTCGCGGGTCTCGTCCGATGGCTGCTCGATCCCCTCTTCCGCGCCCGCACCAGCCTCTTCGGGGTTTGCGGACGGGGGTGGATCCTCAGGTGCGTGCATCGGTGGCCAAATGTAGGCGGAATCGTTCTGCAATTCCTCATGATCGGACCTCAACCGACCGCGGTTGGTCAGGTACACTCGGGCTTCCCTGAACCCGCGGCTCGACTCCGTCGAAGCCACGGGTCCATGGCCGCCTTCGGATGGTCTGAAGGCGGTGCTCGCAAGACCCGCGTGTTGCGGGAGTACGAACCCTGTCTGGCCAGACACTGGACCCGACACGCGGCATCTAGAAGAAGGAGACTCCTCAATGAAGAAGATCGCTACCCTCGCTGCCCTCTCGGCCATCGCCTTCCTCGGCGCGTGCGCCAGCTCGCAGAACACCGCCGCCCCCGGCGCCGTCGGCACGACCAAGTCGGGCTGCTGCGCCACCGCGAAGGGTGACTGCGCCTCGAAGTGCTCGACCGCTGCCGCTCCCGGCGCCGTCGGCGAGAAGAGCTGCGGCACGAAGTCCGACTGCTCCGCCAAGGCTGCCCCCGGCGCCGTCGGCGAGAAGAGCTGCGGCACGAAGACCGACTGCTCGGC
>CAYMSD010000017.1:14767-27824 GCA_964393015.1 uncultured Klebsiella sp. | reverse complement strand
TGCTCCGCCACCAAGGCCGCCCCTGGCGCGGTCAGCGGCAAGTCGGACTGCTCGACCAAGTCGAGCTGCGCTTCGAAGTGCCCCGCGACCAAGGGCTGAATCCGCAGGTTCAATCTGCGGGTTGAGTGTCCGAAGGGCTCAACACCCTCCTGTCGGTGAGTCGGTGATGAACCGACGCACCGAAACTCGGATGAGACCTCCGCGCCTCGGCGCAGGGGACCCCAACCAAGTACTCGCAGCGCCCGGCCAATCGGCCGGGCGCTGTGTTTATGCCCGCCCTCCGCGTGCGCCGCGATTTCCTATCATCGCCGCCATGACCGCACGACTCCCTCGCAACGCCCTGATCCTCGCGGCCGCCGCGTCTGCAACGCTCGCCCTCGCCGGTTGCCAGAAGCCGACGCGCGCCCAGTACGACGCCACGCACGGCTGGACGGTCTACGGAAACCTCGTCGAGACCTACCGCGATGTCCACCCCGAGATCGTGGCGTCCGATGTGCCTGCGTGGGCGGGCGTTCCCAAGCGCATCGTCCTGAGCGGAACGGTCGCCGATGTCTGCCGCACCATGGGCTGCTGGCTCGAGATCGACGACGACGCGGGTGCGCGCGCGATGGTGATGAACCTGAACCACGCGTTCTTCATCCCCCGCAACGCGCGCGGCCGCAATGTCCACGCCATCGGCTGGGTGGTCGAGGAGGAGCACTCCGTCGACATGCTGAAGCACCTCGCGATGGACGCGGGCAAGTCGCAGGCCGAGATCGACGCGATCTCGGAGCCCGCGAAGCGCTTCATCTTCATCGCCGAGTCGGTGATCCTTCCGGCGGGTGGCCTCGAGAAGCCCGTCGAGCTGCTCCCCGCGGAGGAGGAGCTCCCCGCCGTCGACACGGGGATGATGCCCGCAGCGGAGCCCGCCAAGTGAGTTCGCCGGCGATCCTCTTCAGCCGCGGGCGCATCCTCGACGCCGCGAACGGCGTCGACGCGGAAGGCGACCTTCTCGTCGCCGACGGGCGCGTGGCGAAGGTCGCCGTGGGAAGACGGATCGACGCGGCGGAGGGCGTGCGCGTCGTCGATTGCGGCGGCATGCTCGTCACGCCGGGCCTCATCGACCCGCATGTCCACCTGCGCGAGCCGGGCGGCGAGGCGAAGGAGACCGTGAAGACGGGCACGGCGTCGGCGGTCGCGGGCGGCTTCACCACCGTCTGCTGCATGCCCAACACGAGCCCCGCCATCGACTCCGTGACCACCGTGCGATATGTGCTGCAGGCGGCGCGCGAGGCGGCGAGCGCGCGCGTCTTCGTGGTGGCGGCCGCGACCGTCGGGCGCAAGGGCGAGCAGCTCGCCCCGATGCACGCGATGCGCGATGCGGGCGCCGTCGCGTTCTCCGACGACGGCGAGTGCATCATGAACCCCGCGATGATGCGGCGGGTGCTGGAGGTCTGCGCCTCGCTTGGGAAGACCTTCATGCAGCACTGCCAGGACCACCAGCTGAGCGAGGGCGGCGTGATGAACGAGGGCGCCGTCGCCACGCGGCTCGGTCTTCTCCCGTGGCCGCGCGAGGCCGAGGAGATCATCGTCGAGCGCGATGTTCGGCTGAACCGCGCGATCGGCGCGCACTACCACGCGCAGCACCTCTCCTCGGGCGGGAGCGCCGCGATCCTGCGCCGCGCGCGTGCGGAGGGCATCCTCTGCTCCGGCGAGGCGAGCCCGCATCACCTCCTCCTCACGGACGAGGCCTGCGAGGGCTACGACACGCAGGCGAAGATGAACCCCCCGCTGCGCACCAGGCGCGACATCGCCGAGCTGAAGGCCGCGATCGCGGACGGGACCATCGATGTCCTCGCGACGGACCACGCGCCGCACACCGCCGCGGAGAAGGCACGCGACTTTGCGAGCGCGCCGTTCGGAATCATCGGGCTCGACTGCGCGCTTCCGCTCTACGCGAAGGCGCTCGTCGAGGACGGCGTGATCGGCTGGCCGCGCATGATCGAGCTGATGACGCGCACGCCTGCGAGGCTCTGCGGCCTCGACGCGCACGGGCTTGGATCGCTCGCCGAGGGCTCCCCCGCCGATGTGACGGTGATCGACCCGAACCTCGAGTGGACGATCGACGCCGCGCAGTTCGCCTCGAAGAGCCGCAACTGCCCCTTCGACGGATGGCGCGTCCGCGGACGCGCCGTGATGACCGTGATCGCGGGGCGCGTGCACCTCGACCGCCACGCCGAACTCTGCGCGGCTCGCTGAGCGCGCTCATCACCCACGGCCGCTCACTTCGGGCACGGTCCCCACGCGCTCAGGAGCGCCGCGAGGTCGGACGCGCCGACGGAGCCATCGCCGTCGAGGTCGAACGCGGCGTCGGGGCCGCCCCACGCGCTCAGGATCGCGGCGAGGTCGGCCGCGCCGATGGCGCCGTCTGCGTCGAAGTCCGCCGGGCACTCGGGCGGCGCGACCGGCTCGAACAGATCCATCGCCCGCGCATGGGCGCGGTTGGCGGCCTGCGCGCCAAGCACGCGCCCGGGGTAGTCGTCGAACGACGGATGGATGCCGCCGAGGATGCGCGACTGGCCCGAGTTGTCGGCGGCGTCGTAGTAGGTCGCCCACTGGAAGTCGAAGGTCTGGCTCGGACCATCCTCGAAGACGAGGAACTGGTTCTGCTCGCAGGTGTAGACGCCCATGCCGCCCGGGAAGAAGTCGCTGCCCGTGAAGCGCGCGAGGATCTCGGCGGCCGCCCGGCTGAAGGTCGAATGGCCTGAGACATACCCGGCGAACGGCGGCGTCACGAAGGTCGGGCGCTGGTAGGACACCCAGAGCCCCCCGAGGATCCACTGCACGCCCGAGTACTGGCTCGGCGGGTCGGCGGGCGCGCCCGGCCAGCTCTTGAACGCGATCAGCCCCTCGTAGCCGGCGAGGTCCTCGTGGCGCTCGCCGATCGCGGTGGTCGCCTCCGTGATGACCTCGACCACGCCCGGCGTGAGGTGAATCCCGTTCGGGTGATAGTTCGGCAGGCTTGGATCCGAGCACTGGCCGTTCTGCACGAGATGGCGGATGGCGCCGATCGGGCGCATCGAGTCGTAGTGCCCCTTCACGCCCCACGCGCAGACGGCCGCATCGTGCAGCGCGCCGTTCAGGGCGACATAGAGCTTCACATCCCACTCGAGGGCGCCGAGTTCGGGCCCCGTGCCGCCGATGCGCCGCACGAACGACGGGTGCTCGGTGACGATGTTCGCGATCTCGTTCCAGTGGCCGGGCGGCGTGGTCGAGTTCGGACCGTCGGCCCAGAACTCCGCGAGGCACCGCACGAAGTCGCCGCGCTTCACGACGTTCGGCGCGTAGGGCTCGCCCGTCGCCGGGTTGATGGCGTGGCCTGTCCCCGAGTCCTCGCCGAGCGGGCTGTTGCCCATCGCCGCGGGCGAGATGTCGATGAAGACGCCGTCGTCGGGCGTGTGCCACGACGACTTCAGCACCACTTCCTCGTGACCCGCGCGATACTCGGCATCGCCGACCCCGTTCAGGCGCGGCACCGAGGGCGGATTGAAGTAGACGCCCGGGCGCGAAGTGTCGCGATCGCCCTCGAGAAGCCCGAAGGGCCGCACATGCCCCCAGAAGGGCGCGGTCTTCGGCGGGAATCCACCCGGGATCACATTGCCGTTCTGGTCGACGTAGAAATCGAGCGCGAGCGGCTGGTAGCGGTTCGGATCGACGACATCCGGGTTGAACGGGAACGCCACGACGAGCGGCGGGTTCGCATCGGGGTAGACGGTCGGGTCGGTCGAGTGGTTGAGCGCCTCGCGCGAGTTGTCGGTCAGCGCCCACGCGATGAGCTGCGCGGCGATGCGGTTTCCGACCGCCGCGGGCGAGTCGCCCACCGTGGTCGTGACGGTCGTCGGGTATCCGAGCTCCGCCATGCGCGCGTCGAGGATCGGGTTGATGAGCGCCACATTCGGGCTCACCGCGTAGCGATGGCGCAGCAGCCTGTACGCCGCGTACGAGATGGACTCGTGGCGCGCCGCCTCGATGTCGGTGGCGGCGATCTTCTCCGTGAAGAAGTAGCCCTGCGCGGACGGGTCGTAGGCCGCCCATGCGTCGTACATCACGACGGAGAGATGGAAGAGGTTGCGCGCCTGGACGGGCGGGCGAACGAGATCCTTGCGGATCGATGCGAGGATCGTGTGGTTCCATTGCCGCGCGACCGAGTCGCCTCCATCGGCGAGGGCGACCTGCCCGGGACCGGCGATGGAGAGACCGACGACAGCCGCGAGCGCGGCAACCTTGGCAGGACGCATCTTCATGGTGCACACTCCGCTCAAGCGCCACCTGATTCAGGCGCGGACCTCCGTCGGCCGCCACCCCCGGATTCGAACCCGGACGCCGGGTCCACCGAGTCGAGACCCTCGGAAGGTACTCCCGTTTCCACCCACTGCAATGCGGACGCAGGGAAATCCGCGGGGCGGGAGGCCGCACATCCCGCGCAAACCGCTGAAACGCCCTCCTCCGCCCCGTACACTTTCCGTCCCGTGGCGTCGGGATCGGCCTTCGCGACGCTGGAACGCGGTTCCTGGCGTGCAGGGGCCGACAGGGGCGGATACCCCGACCTCGCAGCCGTCCCGTCCTGCCGCGATCCTCCTGCCGTGCGTTCCTCCACCTCGTTCAACCTCAAGTCGCTTCTCGAACGCCACGCAGGTCGCGGCCACGAGCTCCACGCCGAGCATGTGAACCCGCGCTTCGCGACCGTGCTGCGCACGATCGGCTACGACCGCGACTATGTGCGCGCCGAGGGCCCGCATCTCTTCGATCGCGCGGGCAACCGCTACCTCGACTTCCTCGGCGGCTACGCGGTGTGCAACTTCGGGCGCAACCACCCGACGATCCGCCGCGCGCTCGAGGACGCGCTTTCGCTCGACCTCGCGAGCATGGTGCA
Source organism: uncultured Klebsiella sp. (assembly GCA_964393015.1). Lineage (GTDB taxonomy): Bacteria > Planctomycetota > Phycisphaerae > Phycisphaerales > SM1A02 > QWPT01. The sequence goes on along the minus strand of CAYMSD010000017.1, from coordinate 22,912 downwards.
GTTCGAGGCGCCGCTCCTCTCGGGCCTCCTCGCGGCCGAGCTGAAGCGCCGCATCGGGCGCGGGCTCGACCATGTGTTCTTCACGAACTCGGGCACCGAAGGCGTCGAGGCCGCGATCAAGTTCGCGAAGTGCGCGACCGGTCGCCCCGCGCTCCTCTACGCGCCCAAGGCGTTCCACGGGCTGTCGTCCGGATCCGTCTCGCTGAACGGCTGCGACAGCTTCCGCCAGGGGTTCGCACCGTTCCTGCCCGACTGCCGCGAGATCGCGTTCGACGACCTCGCGGCGCTCGAGCGCGCGCTTGCGAAGGGCGATGTCGCGGCGCTCGTCATCGAGCCGATCCAGGGCAAGGGCGTGAACATCCACTCGCCCGGCTACCTCGCCGAGGCGGCGCGCCTCTGCCACCGGTACGGCGCGCTCTTCGTGGCGGACGAAGTGCAGACCGGCCTCGGGCGCACGGGCTCGTTCCTCGCGATCGACCAGGAAGACGACGCGAAGGGCCCCGTCGAGCCCGACATGGTGGTGCTGTCGAAGGCGCTGTCGGGCGGCTATGTGCCGGTCGGCGCCGTGCTCGTGAAGGGCGAGGTCTGGAGGAAGGTCTTCACCTCGCTCGACCGCGCGATCGTGCATTCGTCGACCTTCCACCAAGGCGCGCTCGCGATGACCGCAGGCCTCGCGAGCCTCGCCGCGTATGACGAGACCAACGCCGCGGAGAACGCCCGCAGGATGGGCGCGCGCATCAAGGCGGGCGTCGAGGCGATGATGCCGCGCTTCGAGATGCTCAAGCAGGTGCGCCAGCGCGGGCTCATGATCGGGATCGAGTTCGGCCCGCCGAAGTCGATGCTCTTGAAGGCGAACTGGGCCGCCACGCACGCGATGGACAAGAACCTCTTCGCACAGGCGGTGGTGGTGCCCTTGATGGAGGACCACCGCATCCTCTGCCAGGTCGCCGGCCACAACCAGGATGTCGTGAAGCTGATCCCCCCGCTCGTCATCGATGATTCCGATGTCGACTGGTTCCTGCGCGCGTTCGAGAGCGTGATGACGAGCCTCCATAGGCCGACCGCGACGGTCGGGCTTCTCGCGCGCCTTGGCAAGAACACGCTCTTCGGCGGGCGCCGCGAGACGGGCGAGCCGACAGAGGCCGCGCAGCCGTGATGCGGCGGCTCGCCGCGCTCGTGACGGGTTGGCCGCGCGCGGTCGTCGCCGCGTCGCTCGTGCTCGCCGCGCTCGGCGCGTGGCTTGGCGCGTTCGAACTCCGGATCGACAGCGACACGGACTCGCTCATCGCGCCCGAGCGGCCGTTCATGCCCGACTATCGCGCGTTCCTCGCGGAGTTCGGCGATCTCGAGGGCGCGATCATCGCGATCGACCCGAAGGGCGACGACGCGGCCGCGCGGGCCGCCGTCGACGCGATCGCGGCGCAGCTCGACCTCGGCGACGAGAAGCCGCTCGTCGCGCGCTGGGCGGCGACGATCTCGCCCGAGGAGCAATGGCTCCTCGCCTCGTGGGCCGCGAGCGACGCGGAACTCCGCGCCATGGCCGCGCAGGCGGACGCGATCGCCGCGGTCGCGCGCGGCGACACCCGAGGTCATCCGCTTGTGACCACCGCGCTCTCGGCGGCGAGGCCGACCGAGTACCTGCGGGCGCCCGGCGGAACGCTGCTCTTCGTCGAGGCGATCCCGCTCAAGGACTTCACGGCGCTCGACCCATTCCGACCGTCGCTCGACTTCGTGCGCGGCGTGGTCGAGCGGGTCGCGAAGGAGCACCCGACCGTCGAGATCGGCCTCACGGGCAAGCCCGTCCTGATGGACGACGAGATGCGCACCGCGAACGCGGACATGGCGCGCGCGAGCCTCGTCTCCGTCGCCATCATCACGCTGCTCTTCATCCTCGTGTTCCGCGGCGTGCGGCGCCCGCTGCTGGCGCTCGTCGCCTTCGCGGTGGCGACAGGATGGACCTTCGGCGCCGCGACGCTGCTCGTCGGGCACCTCAACCTGCTCTCGACCGTGTTCATGCTCGTTCTCGTCGGCGCCGGGCTCGACTACGGCGTGCATGTCGTGAGCCGCTACGGCGAGCACCGCCGCACGCGCCCTGCCGCCGAGGCGGTCGCGCTCGCCGTGCGGCACATAGGCCCGGGAACGCTCGCGGGCGCAGCGGGGTCGGCGGCCGTCTTCTTCGGGGCGGTCTTCTCCGACTTCGGCGGCCTGCGCGAGCTCGGCGTCATCGCGGGCGCGGGGCTCCTCCTGTGCGCGGTCGCGATGGTGACGGTGCTGCCCGCGCTGCTCGTGCTGCTGGACCGCAAGGACTCGAAGGCGACGACCACCGCGCGACCCGCGCGCACGCGCAAGCCGTGGCCGCGAGGGCTCTCGCTGGGGCTCTCGCTCCTTCCGATCGTCGCGTGCCTGCCGCTGATTCCAGCGGGGCTCCGCTTCGAATCGAACCTGCTGGAGCTCCAGTCGCCGCAGCTCGGGAGCGTGCGGTGGGAGAAGCGCATCTTCGCCGACAGCGCCAGCGCATCGTGGTTCGCGGCGTCGCGGGCGACGAGCCTCGACGAGGTCGCTGCGCTCGAGGCGCGCGCGAAGGACCGTCCCGAGATCCTGCGCACCGAGTCGGTGCTCGATTTGGTCCCGCGCGACACCGCGGAACGCGCTGCGCTCCGCGCGGAAGTCGCGCAGGCGGGCGCGGATCTCCGCTCGACCTCTCCCTCGGTCGACGCCCCGGCGGCCGTGCGTGCGGCGTGGATGATCTGCCGCGGCGCGTCGATGCCCGTCGGCGACGCGCTGCCCGAGGCGATCGCACCGCGGCTCGTGTCCCCGAACGGCGTCTACATGGTGCGCTATCTCCCGAGGGAGGACGCCTGGGAGGAGGAGCCGCTTGCGCGCTTCGTCGACGCGGTGCGCGCGGTCGACCCGCGGGCGACGGGTGTCCCCATCACGCAGCTCGAGTCGATCCGCGACATGCGGCAGGCGTTCATCGACACGAGCATCTGGGCGCTGGTCGCGGTGACGGTCATCGCCGCGATCTCGTTCCGCGCGCTGCTGCCCGCGCTCGTCGCGACCGCGACCGTGGCCGCCGGCGTGGGCGCGACGCTCGCCCTTCTGCCGCTCCTCGGCTCGCACCTCAACCTCGCGAACTTCTTCGCGGTCCCGATGCTCATCGGCCTCGGGATCGACAGCGCGATCCACATCATCCACCGCTTCCGCGACGACCCGACGAACACGACGCCGACGATCCGCGCGGTCGCATTCACGGCGCTCACGACCGCGATCGGCTTCGGCGCGCTCGTGTTCGCGGATCACCGCGGCATGCAGTCCCTCGGCCTCGCGATGGGCGTCGGAAGCCTCGCGTGCATGTATGTCGCCTGCGTCGTGCTTCCGCTCTTCCTGCGGGTTTGCGGCGCCCGGTGAGCGGTCACGCGCGCGTCACTTGCACGCGCCCCACTGCCCGAGCAGCACCGCGAGGTCGCCCCCGCCGACGACGCCGTCGCCGTCGAGATCGGCGGAGACCTGCGTGGTCCCCCACAGCACGAGCAGCTGCCCGAGGTCATGGCCGTCGACGAGCCCGTCGCCATCGAGGTCGGCGGGGCACGGCGGCGCGGGATCGATCGGCTCGAAGAGATCGAGCGAACGCTCGTGGCTCCGCCCCGCGATCTGGTGCCCAAGCACGCGGCCAGGGAAATCGTCGAAGATCGGATGGATGCCGCCGTAGATGCGCGACTGCCCCGCGGCGTCCGCAGCGTCGTAGAAGGTCGCCCACTGGAACTCGAGGTCCTGGCTCGGGCCGGCCTCGAACACGAGGAAGTCGTTCGCCTCGCAGGTGTAGGTGGCGAGGCCGCCCGGGAAGAACGCGCTGCCCGTGATCCGCGCAAGGACCTCGGCGGCGGACCGGCTGAAGGTCGAGTGCCCCGAGACATAGCCGGCGAACGGCGGCGTGACGAAGTCGGCGCGCTGGTACGGCACCCACTCTCCCGCCAGGATCCACTCGACGCCCGAGTGCTCGGTCTCGGGATTCGCGGGGACGCCTGGCCAGCCGACGACGGCGATGGCGCCCACATGGTCGGCGAGGTGCGCATGGCGCTCGCCCGGGGCGGCGGTCGCCTCGGTCACGAGCTCGACGACGCCAGGCAGCAGGTTCACGCCATCGAGATCGAACGAGGGAAGCGACGGGTCGGAGCACTGGCCGTTGCCCGCGAGGTGGCGGATCGCCGTGATCGGCCGGCTTCCGTCGTAGTGGGTCTTCACGCCCCACGCCGTGATCGCGGCGTCGTGCAGCGCGCCGTTGAGCATGACATACAGCTTCACATCCCACTCGAGCGGACCGAGCTCGGGGCCCTCGCCGCCGATCCTGCGCACGAAGCCGGGGTGGTCGACGACCGCGTTGGCGATCTCGTTCCAGTGCCCGGGCGGCGTCGAGGACTGCGGGCCGTCGGCCCAGAACTCCGCCATGCAGCGGGCCCAGTCGCCGCGGCGCACGATGTTCGCTGGGTACGCCGCGCCCGTCGCGGGGTTGACGGCGTGCCCCGTGCCCGAGTCTGCGCCGAGCGGGTTGTTGCCGATCGCGGAGGGCGAGATGTCGATCGTGACGCCGTCGTCCGGCGAGAGCCACGAGGTGCGCCGAAGCACGTCCTCATGGCCGGCGCGGTACTCCGCGTCCCCCTCGTCGTTGAGAAGCGGCACATGGGGCGGATCGAAGTAGACGCCGGGGCGCGCCGGATCCATGTCGCCCGCGAGGAGGCCGAAGGGCTGCACGAATCCCCAGTGCGGCGCGAGGCGGTTCTGCACGGTGCCGGGGACGGCGTTCCCGTTCGCATCGAAGGTGTGGCTCAGCGCAAGCGGCTGCCAGTGCGACGCATCGACGAGCGTCGGGTTGAACGGCAGCCCGACGATGAGCGGCGGATTGACGGGCGGATAGGCGCCCGACTCGGCCTGGTAGCCCTGCGCCTCGCGCGAGCCGTCGCCCATCGTGCCCGCGATCAGCTGCGCGGCCAGGCGATTGCCGACGGCGGCGGGCGCGTTGCCTTCGGTCGTGGTCACGCTCGTCGGGTAGCCGAGCGCCGCCATGCGCGCGTCGAGCGCCGCGAGGATGAGCGCTGCGTTCGGGCTTGCCGCGAAGCGATGCCGCAGCAGGCGGTAGGCCGCGTAGGAGATCGTCTCGTGCTGCGCGGCGGCACGGTCGACGGCGGCGTGCTTCTCCGCGAAGAAGTAGTGGCGTGCGGTCGGCTCGTAGACGGCCCAGGCGTCGTACATCGCGACCGACAGGTGGAAGAGGTTGCGCGCGTGGACGGGCGGACGCGGCGTGTCCTTGCGGATCGCGGCGAGCACGGTCTCGTTCCAGCCGCGGGCGACGGATTCGTCGGCCCATGCTGCGTTCGACGCGCCGAGGACGGCTGCGGCAATGGCGGACATGACAGCCGCGCCATGGCGGCCCCTGCGGAAAAACTCTTGCATGGCTGTGGTCTTCTCCCGAACGCGAAGGTAGCCCTGATCGGGAGCCTTGCAAGCGGAAGGCCGTGAGTTCGGCGCGAAGGAAACACGGGCGCAACGGCTGCGATGATCTCGGACCCGCCGGCTTGCTCGGCACGCCCGCTCACACCCGTTCCGTCACGACCCCCTCGGGAAGCGCGTCGAGGAAGCGCCGCCCGTAGGACTTCGTCACGATGCGCGGGTCGAGCACGACGACGCGCCCTGCGTCGCTCGCGCTGCGGATCAGCCGCCCGACCCCCTGCTTGAAGCGCAGCACGGCGCGCGGAAGCTGGTCGTCGCGGAAGCTGTTGCCGCCGAGCGACTCGATCCGCTCGTGCCGCGCCTGGATCAGCGGGTGGTCGGGCACATCGAACGGAAGCTTGGTGATGATGACGTTGCGCAGCGCGCGCCCGCGGACATCGACGCCCTCCCAGAAGCTCGCCGTGCCGAAGAGGACGGAGTGCTCGTGCTCGCGGAAACGCTTCAGGATCTGACCGCGCTCGCCGTCCTCGCCCTGGATGAACACGGGGTGACCCGCCGCGCGCAGGACGGGCGCGCACCGCTCCGCGACCTCGCGCAGCGCGCGGAAGCTCGTGAAGAGGACGAACGCGCCGCCGCCCGTCTCGTCGATCTGGCGGAGGATCCGCGGCACGAGCTCGCGCACGGCCTCGGGCGACTCGGGCGGAGGCATGCTGCGGTCGATGATCACGCGCATCTGGCTCGCGTAGTCGAAGGGGCTTCCGAGCGCGAGCGTCTTCGCGCCGTCGCAGCCGAGGCGGCCGACCACATGCGAGAAGTCCTCGCCCGACGCCGCGAGCGTCGCGCTCGTCATCGTGATCGAGACATCCATCGAGAAGAGGTGCTCCTGCAGCACGGGGCCGACGTCGATCGTGGCGCCCGAAAGCGTGAGCGCCGGGCGGCGGCTTCCGTGGAGCGGCTTGCCGCGCTCGACCCAGTAGACGCACCCCGGGACCCCCTGCGCGATGAAGAGATCGACCTCGGCCCCGAGGGCCGTCACGCGCTCCGCGGCGCTCGCGAGGTCGAACTGCACGGACTCGTCGGTGGCGCGTTCGCGCAGCAGCTTCAGCGCAGAGGCGAGGTCGCCGAGCGCGGGCGAAAGTCCGTTCGGGAACGCATCGGGCGCGGAGACCCGGCCGCTCGTGGGCGACGCGCCCTTCCCGGCGGCGACGGCGCGATGGATCTCGTCGAAGAAGTCCTCCGACGCACCCTGCGCCTCGAGCACGAGGTTGGTCACGCCGTCGACCTCGTCCGCCGGAAGGCCCGAGGCCTCGATTCCCGACAGCGTGCCGCGGCTCGTCGACGGGTTGTAGAGCGTGCGCAGCAGATGGCGCACGCGGTACTCCGAGATGCGCAGCCCGAAGTGGCCGCTCGCGACATCCTCGAGGTGGTGCGCCTCGTCGAAGATCACATGGTCGTAGGCGGGAAGGAACGCGGCGCCGCGCACGCGCAGCGCAAGGTCGCTGAAGAAGAGCGCGTGGTTGCAGATGAGGAGATCCGCGTTCTCCATGCGGCGCCGCGCGGACTGGTAGAAGCACTTGTCGTAGGTCGGGCAGCGCCGGCCCATGCAGTTGCCCGCGTCGCTTGCGACATGCTCCCACACGCCCTTGCGCGGCAGCTGCGGCAGCGTCGCGAGCGATCCATCGGTCGTGGAGTACGCCCAGTCCTCGATCAGCTCGAGCGAGTGCTCCTCCTCCTCGTCGTGGCAGAGCTTCGACTTCTTCTCGCTCGCGATGCGCATCCTGCGCAGCGACATGTAGTTCGCGCGGCCCTTGCAGAGGACGGTCGTGAACTCGTCGGGGATCACGGCCTTGAGGAGCGGCACATCCTTGTCGAAGATCTGCTCCTGGAGCGAGATCGTGTGCGTGCACACGACGACGCGCTCACGGCGCTCGAGGATGCGGCGGATCGCGGGCACGAGGTAGCCGAAGCTCTTTCCCACGCCCGTCCCCGCCTCGACGAGCAGGCGCCCCTTCGACTCGAGGTTCGCCTCGACCGCCTCCGCCATGCGCAACTGCTCGGGACGGGACTCGAAGCCCGCGATCCGACGCGCAAGCGGGCTCTCAGGCCCGAGGAAGTAGGCTGGATGCAGCGACACGGTCCGAGAGGGTAGCGGGGTCGGGAGTGGAGGCCGGGAAACACGCCAGCTGCCACGATCCGAGCCGCTCCTCGGCCGCTCGGCTCCGCATCGGACCGCGGCCGTTCCTCAGCCCCGCCGATGCGTGTATAGTGCGCGACCCCATTGGACAGGTGCCCGAGAGGCCGAAGGGGACGGTTTGCTAAACCGTTGTACGGGGTATTCCCTGTACCGAGGGTTCGAATCCCTCCCTGTCCGTTGTTTGAGCGGTCGCGGCTGCGGCCGCTCCCTCTGGTGCTGGGCTCGCTTCGCGAGGCATGTTTGGGTTCTCGCGTACAGGGATGTTTCAAGAGGCCGCCGCAAGACTGGTCTCTCGTTCCGACTCCCTGCCCGGGTTGCCTCTTGAAACGGATCCGCGGCCTGCGGCCGCGTCTCCGGGATTACGGACATTCGTCGGCTTTGCCGCCGAATGTTCGAATCCTTGCGTCTTTGAGCGGTCGCGGCTGCGGCCGCTCCCTTTGGTGCTTGGTTCGAGCGGTCGCGGCTGCGGCCGCTCCCTTTGGTGCTTGGTTCGAGCGGTCGCGGCT
>CAYMSD010000017.1:6791-14667 GCA_964393015.1 uncultured Klebsiella sp. | reverse complement strand
GAGCGGTCGCGGCTGCGGCCGCTCCCTTTGGTGCTTGGTTCGAGCGGTCGCGGCTGCGGCCGCTCCCTTTCGTGCTTGGACGCAGGGGTGCAGCCGACGCGTTCCCCCGATCGCGATATCCTCACGACCCCTATGAAGATCCACGAGTTTCAGGCGCGTCAGTTGCTCGCACAGGCTGGTGTCGCGGTGCCCGCGTTCGCGGTTGCCGAGGATGTCGCCACAGCCGTCGCCGAGGCGAAGAAGCTGTTCGACTCAGGGATCAAGGAGATCGTCATCAAGGCGCAGGTGCACGCCGGTGGGCGTGGCAAGGCCGGCTTCGTGAAGCTCGTGTCGAACCTGAAGGACGCGGAGGCCGCCGCGACCTTCATGCTCACGAACAAGATGGTCTCGTACCAGACGGGCCCCGAGGGGCTCGTCGTGCGCAAGCTCCTCATCGCGGCCGCAGAGGCGATCGCCAAGGAGTACTACCTCGCGATCACGATCGACCGCTCGCGCCGCACCGCGACCCTGATCGCGAGCGCAGAAGGCGGCGTCGAGATCGAGGTCGTCGCCGAGAAGAACCCCGCTGCGATCATCAAGGTCCCGCTGCACCCGCTCCTCGGCCTGCAGGCCTTCCAGGCGCGCGAGCTCGCGTTCCGCCTCGGCTTCAAGGGCAAGCAGGTCGGCCAGGCCGCCGACATCATGATGAAGGTCGGCAAGGTCTTCCGCGACACCGACGCGAGCCTCGTCGAGATCAACCCGCTCGTCGTCACGCCGCCCGATGAGAAGAACCCGGACGGCCGCGTGCTCGCGCTCGACGCGAAGTTCCAGTTCGACGACAACGCGCTCTTCCGCCACCCCGACATCGCGAAGATGTTCGACCCGACCGAGGAGAACCCCGCCGAGATCCGCGCCAACGAGTTCGGACTCTCCTATGTCGCGCTCGACGGGAACATCGGCTGCCTCGTGAACGGCGCCGGCCTTGCGATGGCGACGATGGACATCGTCAAGCTCCACGGCGGCGAACCTGCGAACTTCCTCGATGTCGGCGGCAGCGCCAGCGAAGAGGCGGTCACCGAGGCGTTCCGCATCATCCTGAGCGACCCGAGCGTGAAGGGCATCCTCGTCAACATCTTCGGCGGCATCATGCAGTGCGACAAGATCGCGCGCGCCATCGTGACGAGTGCGAAGAATGTCGGCTTCAAGGTGCCGCTCGTCGTGCGCCTCGAGGGGACGAACGTGGCGGCCGCGCGCCAGATCCTCGCGGACGCGCAGAAGGAGATCCCCGCGATGCAGCCCGCGACCGATCTCACCGACGCGGCGAGCCGCATCGTCGAGGCCGTGCGGAAGGCCGGCTGACGGCGGTGTCGGAAGCGTCGCGCAACCTCGTTCTCTTCGACATCGACGGCACGCTGCTGCGCACCGAAGGCGTGGGCGTGGCCGCCATGCTCCGCGCGTTCACGCGGCTCCACGGCGACCGCGGCTTCAGCTTCGAGGGCGTCGAGATCGCGGGCGCGCTCGACGGGCTTCTCTTCGCGCGCATGATGGCCCGTCACGGGCTGCCCGCCGACGCCGCCGCGCACGCCGAGTTCCAGCGCGTCTACGGCGACGAACTCTCCCGCGCGCTCACCCCGTCCGTGACGCGCCGCATGGCGGGCACGGTCGAGCTGCTCGCCGCCCTGCACGGGTCGGGCGCCGCGGTCGGGCTCCTGACGGGAAACTACGAGCACACCGCCCACCTCAAGATCGCGGTGGCAGGGTTCGAGCGGGCCCACTTCCCCTTCGGCGCGTTCGGCGCCGACGGCCCGTCGCGTCGCCACCTGACGCCCGTGGCGATCGAGCGCGCCACCGCGCACCTCGGACGGGCCTTCGACCCCTCGCGCGTGACGATCATCGGCGACACCCCGCACGACATCGACTGCGCCAAGGCCCACGGCTGCCGCGCCATCGGCGTCGGCACCGGGCCCTACTCGCCCCAGCGCCTGCATGAGGTCGGAGCGGATCTCGCGGTCGCCGATCTCTCCGACACCGCACGGGTCCTCGAGTTCACCCTCGCGTCCGCGTGACGCGCCGTGGAAAACCCGTCGATTGCGGCGGCGCGATGCAACCGCGGCGCCGTTGCGGCACAATGACGGCCGCAATGACGGCACTCGGAGCATTCTGCAGCGACTTCTACGTCAACCAGAAGCTCGCGCTCAAGCTCGACCTCCCCGAGCGGCGCGAGACCGTGCTCGATCTCTTCGACCGCGTGCGCCGCGCCTTCCCGCGCCTCTCGACCTTCCAGCGGTACGACGGCGAGGTCGCGCTCGAGTCGGACAGCACCGAGCGCGAGTGGCAGTGGGTCGCGCTTCGGCAGACGACGATCCGCTCCGGCCATGTGAACCCCGCCACGCTCGCGGACACCTACAACTTCCACAAGGCGCTTCTCGAGGTCGCGCCCTACTTCCTCTCGATCTCGCCGCTCGACATCGACATGCTGGAGGTCGTCTTCGGCTTCGACTTCGAGACCGAGCTCGACCGCGACGCGGTCGTGTTCGAGGCGCTCCTCGAGTCGACGCCGCTGGCGCACCTCCTCGGCGACGGCGCGGAGCGCGTGATCGACGCGCAGCCCTCGCTCGGGATCTCCCTCGGCGAGCGCGGCGACCTGCAGGCGAGCTTCGAGGTGCGCACGCGCCCCCGCGTCCCCGTCGCGGGAGAGCGCGGCGGCGACCCGATCTCGGTCTTCCTCACGGTGCGCAAGTTCGGGCCGCTCGGGTCGCTCGACGACCTCAAGGGGGCGTTCGGCGCGGTGGTCGGATATGCGGAGCAGCTTGCGGAGACGCGCGTCGTGCCGCATCTCGTCGTGCCGATCCACGAGGTGCTCTCCTCGCGTGGATGAGCGCGTGGCGTGCGGCGCGTGACATAGGATGCACCCCATGCCCATCGATCGCCGCGTGCTGTCGCTCCCCTTCGCCTCCGTCGCCGCCGCCGCAATGGGCCTGGCCGCCGCACGGTTCGCGGCGGCGGACACGGACGGCGTCGACCGCACGGAGCCTCCGACCGAGGCCGTGCGCGAGGATCCGGCGCTTGCGGCGGACCTCGCCATCCTCATGCGTTTCGATGCGCCGTTCGCGGAACCGAAGTCGTTCCGCGACGCGACGGCCCGGCAGGTGATCGACGAAGCGGCGAAGGCCGCGGGCCATCTCGTCGAGATCGACAGCCAGATCGTGGGCGACTCGGGCGGGTGGGAGCTGATCCAGCTCAGCTGCGACGCCCGCACGCCGCGCGAGGCGCTCGACGCGGTCGCCCAGGCGATCTCGACGAGCTATCGCCGCATGGAGCTCGAGGTCGTGGCGGGAATCCCCGTCTTCAGCGAGAACTCGCGTGCGACCCGCCTCGTGGCGCTCAAGCGCTACGACCTCCAGCCGATCCTCGCGCGCATGGCGGCCGACCGTTCGGAGGAGGCCGATGACGATGCGCGCGCCGAGACCATTTCGGACATCATCATGGACGGAGTCGACCCGGACGGCTGGGTCAATCTCGGCGGCAACATCTCGAGGCTGCGCGTCATCGGCCGCACGCTGATCGTGTGGACGACGCCATCGCGTCATCATGCGGTCGGACGCCTGCTCCAGGATCTCGAGCAGGCGCTGCCTTCGCCGACTCTCTCATGGAGCATCCGTGTGGCGCGCGTCGTTCCAGGCGTCGACCCGGCGGCCCTCGAGTCCGCACTGGGCTCCGCGGCGGGGTTCGATGCACTCCTCAAGGCGGACAGGGCCACGCTGCTCGCGGCGCCGAGACTCGTCACCCTGCGGGGGAAGGAGGCGTCGATGACCGTCGGCGGCGATCTAGGGTCCATCGAGGTGAGCATCACCCCGACCACCTCGCGCGACGCATCGCTCGTCAAGGTGCTCCGCCGCACGGGCGGCGGCATGCTGACGCTGACGATCCGCTCCGTCGAGCGGGTGCGCGGTGCGGGAGTCGTGACGGTCGGCGAGGAGACGCTGCTGGTCGAGATCCTGTGCGCAGACGCGCCCGGCGTCGTTCCCCTTGGCGAAGACGCGGCCGCGGCCGACGGCAAAGCGGGCGTGTCTCCGGAGGAGACGCCGCATCGCCCCGGCTCGGAGTGAATTCAGCCGACCTTCTTGAAGTCGAGGTACTTGGCCACGCTCGCGATGTCCTTCGCAAGCTGCGGGGTGACCTGGATGGTGAAGCTGCGGCCGGCCTCGATGCGCACCAGCCGCGTGCAGCGGGCGCGGACGAGCCACATGCGGCCTGCGCGCGGGCGACGCTCGTTCAGTTCGTCGACGCGGGTCTTCTGCAGCTTCTTGAGCGTGCGCTGGGCGCCGCGCTCGAGGCGCATGAGCCGCTCGATCGTGCGGAACCCACCGTCGGTCAGGGGGACGGACTTGAGCGTGAAGGTCACAGTGCCGGTGGTGGGGATCGTGCTCATGGGCGGCTCGCTTTGAAGAGCCGAACACTGTACCGAAGTCGTCCAAATGGCGCAAGGCGCTTCCAAAGGGCCCTGCGGACGACGCCTCCGCTTCTCGGACGCCCTCGCCCCGCCATCGGGCGACTCGTCACCCTCGCGCGATCGCGGCGGGGTCCGCGTAGAGGAGGTAGAGCCCTTGCGTCCCAAGGCGCCCGCCGCCTGAGGCAAGAAGCGCCTCGTACCGCGCGCGGGCGACGCTGACGGCGGGCAGGTCGAGCCCGAGCTCCGCGGCCTCCGCCTCCGCGATGCGCAGGTCCTTCACGAGGTGCTCGACGAGGAACCCCGGCGCGAAGTCGCCCGAGAGAACGCGCGGCGCAAGCACCGAGACCGACCACGACGCGGCCGCGCCCCCGCCGACCGACGCGAGCACCTGCTGCGGGTCGAGGCCCGCTCGCACGGCGAGGTGAAGCGCCTCGCACATCCCGAGCGTGCTGGCGGCGACGAGCACCTGGTTCACGATCTTGGTGCGCTGCCCCGCGCCCGCGCCGCCCTGATGGACGACGGTCTTCCCGAAGGACTCGAAGATCGGCCGCGCACGCTCGAACGCCGCCGCGTCGCCGCCGACCATGATCGAGAGCGTTCCGTTGCGGGCGCCGATGTCGCCGCCCGAGACGGGCGCGTCGAGGCTCTCTGCGCCGACAGAGCTTGCGGCCTCCGCGATGCGCCGCGCGAGGCTCGGCGGCGAGGTGCCGAAGTCGATGACGACCTGCCCGCGGGAAAGGGCAGCCGCCACGCCGCGCTCCCCGAACACGACCTCCTCGAGTTCGGGGGGAAGGCCCACGTTCGTGCAGATGAAGTCGGCGCCGCGCGCGGCGAGCTCCGGCGAGTCGGCCCACGACGCGCCCTCGTCGAGGAGCGCCGCGCAGCGCGACCTCGTGCGCGAGTGCACCGTGACGGCGTAGCCCGCGCGCAGGAGATGGCGCACCATCGACGAGCCCATGATGCCCGCGCCGATCCAGCCGATGCGGCCCTTCGATCCATCGCGCGCCGCCGAGTGCTGCAGTCCGTCCGTCATGTTCGAGCGCTCCTTTCCGTGGACGCGCCACGGGAGGGCGAATCATCCCCGATCCGCGGGATTTCGTCCCGTGGCCGGCGGCCGCCCGCCTTTCTCCCCGCAACGGCCCGATTTCCCGTCGATGCGCCCTCGGCCACACACGCGCCCGCCCGTTTCGCGGACACTTCGCGCTCGTGCGGATGCAACCACCGCGCACGGACGGAAACGCGCGCTCTGCGCATCCTGCCCCCTGCCGCTCGGTTGCATGCGCTCGAACGACGAGGCTCCCGAGACACCACCGAGACCCGAGACCGAAGAGGACCTTCGCACCATGGCTACCGCGTCGCGAGACATCACCGCCATCGAGCAGGATGTGGCCGAGAAATGCCGCCCCTTCCGACTGCTCGAGCAGGAGATCCACCGCATCATCGTCGGGCAGGACGAGCTCGTGCACGGCATGCTGCTTGGCCTTCTCGCGAACGGCCACATCCTCATCGAGGGCGTCCCGGGCCTTGCGAAGACCACCGCCGTCAGCTGCCTCGCGAGCGGGCTGCGCGTCCAGTTCCAGCGCATCCAGTTCACGCCCGACCTCCTGCCCGCGGACCTCGTGGGCACGATGGTCTATCGCCCGAACTCCGGCGACTTCGCCGTGAAGAAGGGGCCGATCTTCACGAACATCGCGCTCGCCGACGAGATCAACCGCGCGCCCGCCAAGGTGCAGTCGGCGCTCCTCGAGGCCATGCAGGAGCGGCAGGTCACGATCGGAAGCGAGACCTTCCCGCTTCCGGAGCCCTTCCTCGTCCTCGCCACGCAGAACCCCGTCGAGCAGGAGGGAACCTATCCCCTGCCCGAGGCGCAGGTCGACCGCTTCATGCTGAAGATCCTCGTGCGCTATCCGACGCAGCGCGAGGAGCGGCAGATCCTCGACCGCATGTCGCGCTCGACCGCGGCCCACACGGTGTCGCCCGTCATGAAGCCCGAGGACATCGCGGCCGCGCGCGCCGTGGTCGACGAGATCGTGATGGACGACCGCCTCAAGGACTACATCGTCTCGCTCGTCGTCGCCTCGCGCGACCCGAAGTCGGCGCGCGTGCCCCTCGACGGGCTCGTCGCGTTCGGCGCGTCCCCGCGCGCGACGATCGCGCTCTCGCGCGCGGCGCGCGCGAACGCATTCCTCGACGGGCGCGGCTTCGTGACGCCGCAGGATGTGAAGGATGTGGCGCCGCTCGTCCTGCGGCACCGCCTCGTCCCGAGCTTCGAGGCCGAGGCCGAGGACAAGACGGGCGACGACCTCGTGCGCATCCTCCTCGCGCATGTCGCGGTGCCCTGACGGCGGCCCGCGAGCGCCATCCACCCAGCGCAGACAGGCGAACGAACCGATGCTGACGCCCGAGATCCGACGCAAGATCAGGGACATCGAGATCCGCGCGAGCCACCTCGTGAACGATGTGCTCGCAGGCCAGTATCGCTCCGCGTTCAAGGGCCGCGGCATGGAGTTCGAGGAGGTGCGGCCGTATCTCTTCGGCGACGATGTGCGCGCGATCGACTGGAATGTCAGCGCGCGCATGGGCGACCCGCATGTGAAGGTCTTCCGCGAGGAGCGCGAGCTGACGGTGATCCTCGCCGTCGACCTCTCGGGCTCGCTCGGGTTCGGCACGCGCGTCGAGGAGAAGCGCGAGCTCGTCGCGGCCGTGGCCGCCACGATCGCCTTCAGCGCCATCCGATCGAACGACCGCGTGGGCATGCTCCTCTTCACCGACCGCGTCGAGAGCTTCGTGCCGCCTCGGAAGGGCGTGCGCCATGTGCTGCGGATCGTGCGCGATCTCCTCGCGTTCGAACCCACGGGGCGCGGCACGGACATCGGCCGCGCGCTCGACGAGCTCGCGCGGAACCTCTCGCGCCGGTCGGTGGTGTGCGTGGCCAGCGACTTCCTGCAGCCTGCGGGCGGCGCATCGTGGGAGACGGCGCTCGCGCGCTTCCGCCGGCGGCACGACCTCATTCCCATCGTCGTGTCCGATGCGTTCGAGCGCACGATCCCCGATGTCGGCATCGTCGAGCTCGAGGACCTCGAGACGGGCGCGCGCCGCATGTTCGACACCTCCTCGCGCTGGGTGCGCGAGGCCTGGCGCGAGATCGCCGACGACCGCATCGCCTCGCGCGACCGCCTCTTCCGCCGCGCGCGGCTCGAGCCGCTCGCGCTCGAGACGGGGACCGACTTCATCGCGCCATTGCGCAGCTACTTCGCGCGGCGCGAGTCGAGGAGGGCGCGATGAGCGCGGCGTCGTCCGTGACGAGCCTGGCCCTGCGCGCCCTCGCCGCTGCGATGGTCGCGCTGCTTGGCCTCTCGCGCGACGCGCACGCGCAGTCCGCTCCGACGCGCACGGAACTCGACGGGCTCGCGGTCGTGGCGTCGGTCGATGGAGCCGCCGATG
>CAYMSD010000017.1:3157-6691 GCA_964393015.1 uncultured Klebsiella sp. | reverse complement strand
GCCGGCCGCACGATCGAGGTCGGCGCGCCGATCACCCTGCGCCTGCGGCTCGAGGGCGCGGCCGCTGCGCGCGCCACCATCGAGACGCCTCGCACGCTCGGCGACTTCGACGTGCTGTCCGTCACGCAGCCCGTGCGGACGGCGGACGGCGTGCATGAGGCGACCATCGTGGTCAGCACGCTTGACGCAGGCGAACGCACCCCGCCGCCGCTTCCGCTTCGGTGGCTCGTCGACGGCGCCGTGCGGCGCGGAGAGGCGGCCCTGCCCGCCATCACGGTCGCGAGCATCGTCGGCGACGAGTTCGACCCGGCGGGCTTCCGCGACATCGCGGGCGAGATCGCTCCTCCCGACCCGGGTCCATCGTGGGGCGTGCTTGCGCTCGTGGCGATCCTGCTGCTGGCCGCGGCAGGCGCGGCCCTTTGGGCGATCCTCCGCCGCGGCCCCGCTGCGCCGCCCGAGCCCGACGCGTGGGCGCTCGCGGAGCTTGCGCGTCTTTCGGCGGAAGGGCTTCCCGCGCGGCGCGAGTTCGGGCGCTTCGCGGACGGATTGAGCGCGATCGTGCGACGCTACGCGGCGCTCCGCTTCGCGATTCCCGCCGACAAGCTGACCACACGCGAGTTCGTGCGGGCGGCGGAGTCGCACTCGGACTTCCCCGCGGCCGAGACGCAGCGGCTGCGCGCGCTCCTGACGCTCTCCGACTTCGTCCGCTTCGCCCATGCCGAGCCTGAGCCCACCGAGTGCGAGGCGCAGCTTGCCGAGGCGCAGCGCCTCGTCGAGGCGACCCGCCCGCGGCCGGACGCCGAGTCCGCGCAGGGAAGAGGCGCGGCCGCGCAGCCCCAGGAGGTCGCGCCATGACCTTCCACCCCGACAGCGTGTGGGCGCTCCTCCTCCTGCCGCTCGCGGCGCTGCCGCTTCTCAGGCTCAGGCGACGCTCGCGCCGCGCGACGGTCTCGTTCAGCGCGCTCGACGCCGTCGCGGGCGCGCCCCGCGGCCGCGCGGTGCGGCTCCTCCCGCTGCTTCCCGTGCTGCGTGCGCTCGCGATCGCGCTCGTCATCGTCTCGATCGCGCGGCCCGTCATCCCCAACGAGCGCACGCGCACGCTGGTCGAGGGCGTCGCCATCAACCTCGTCGTCGACCGGAGCGATTCGATGCGCGCGCTCGACTTCTCGATCGATGGAGATGAGACGAACCGGCTCGACGCGCTGAAGGACATCGCCACGCGGTTCGTGCTCGGCGGCGAGGGATTCCGCGGGCGCGCGAGCGACCTCGTGGGCGTGGTCGCGTTCGCAGGCTACGCCGACAGCGTGGTGCCGCTCACCCTCGACCACGAGGTCGTGGCCGACGCGCTCAGGCAGGTGCGCTTCCCCGAGGGCGCGCTCGAGCAGGGAACGGCCATCGGCGACGCCGTCGCGCTCGCCGTCGAGAAGCTCGTCGACGCGGCCGA
The DNA here is from genome assembly GCA_964393015.1 of uncultured Klebsiella sp. Classification (GTDB taxonomy): domain Bacteria; phylum Planctomycetota; class Phycisphaerae; order Phycisphaerales; family SM1A02; genus QWPT01. Next base: position 5,247 of record CAYMSD010000017.1, on the reverse strand, counting down.
CCGCGCGAACCGCGACGGAACCACGCGCATCGCGTCGAAGGTCGTCATCCTCCTCACCGACGGCGAGTCGAATGTCGGCGAGCTCACGCCGCAGGAGGCCGCGCAGCTCGCCGTCTCGACGGGCGTGCGCATCTACGCGGTCGGACTCGGCCGCGAGGGCTTCGCGCCCGTTCCCGTGCGCACGCCGTTCGGCGTGCAGATCCAGAATGTGCCCGTCTCGATCGACGAGAAGACGCTGACGGAGATCTCGGAGGCGACGGGAGGCCGCTACTTCCGTGCGACAGACAGCGACAGCCTCGAGCGGATCTACGAGACGATCGACGGACTCGAGAAGAGCTCGATCGAGGAGACCAAGCTCGTCCGCTACCGCGATCTCGCGGTGGAGGCGCCGCTCGGCGAGGGAACGATCCTCCCTCCCTTCCTTGCCGTCGCGCTCGTCCTGCTCGCCGTCGAGACGCTCCTCTCGACCACGCTCCTGCGGAGGATCGCATGACGCAGGCGACGCTCTCGACCCTCGGCGAGGTGGCGTTCACGCAGACGGAGGGCTTCCTCTGGCTGCTCGCGGTCGCAGCGGCGGCCGCGCTCATCGCCGTCGACGCGCGCTGGCGCCGCGGCGCGCTCGGCCGCCTCGCCGATTCCGCGCTCCTCGCCCGCATCGCCCCGAGCGTGCTCGGGGCGCGCACGATGCTGCGCGCCGCGCTCGTGCTCGTCGCCATGACGCTCCTCGCGGTCGCGCTCGCCGATCCGCGCGGCGGCGAGTCGCGCGAGGAAGTCGAGCAGCGCGGCGTCGACCTCGTCGTCGTGGTGGATGTCTCGCGGAGCATGCTCGCGGAGGATGTGTCCCCGAACAGGCTCGGCCGCGCACGGCAGTTCGCGGCGGACCTCGTCGAGGAGCTCGGGAGCGATCGGGTCGGACTCGTCGAGTTCGCGGGCGTCCCCGCGGTGCGCTGCCCGCTCACCTTCAACCACCGCACCTTCCTGTCGCAGCTCGCGCTCCTCTCGCCGAAGTCGACGGTGCGGGGCGGCTCGATGCTCGGCGACGCCATCCGCGTCGCCGCCGAGTCGCTCGAGGGCGACGGCGCAGGCCGCGCGATCGTGGTCCTCTCGGACGGCGAGGACATGGAGAGCGAGCCGGTCGAGGCGGCCGCGACCGCCTACCGCGAGCGCGGCGTGCGCACCGTCGCGATCGGCATCGGCGACGCAGCCGAGGGCGCCCGAATCCCCGTCGTCGACGGAGGCGCGAGGCGCTTCCTCGTGCACGAGGGCGAGGAGGTGTGGAGCCGCATGGATCCGACGCTCCTCGCCGCCGTCGCGGAGCAAGGCGGAGGCTTCTTCGTCGAGGCGGGAACGACGCAGGCGGACATGGGCGATGTCGCCCGCGCGCTCACGGGCATGCTCGAGTCGAGCGCGCGCGAGCGTGGGAGCGTCGCCGCGCGCGAGCCGCTGTTCCAGTGGTTCGCGGGCGCCGCACTCCTCGCGCTGTTCGTCGAGGCGGTGCTGCGGCCGCGCGACGCGACGCGGGCCGTGGCGGCCTCGGCGCCTGAACAACGAGAACGACGGCGCGAGCGCCGTGCGCCAACCGAGGGAGGATCGACATGATGCGGCACGACGCTCGCCGGTGGCTGCCGGGACTTGCCCCTGCACCGATCGCCATCGCCCTCGTCCTCGGCCAGGCTGCCACGCAGCCCGCCGCCGAGAAGGACCGGCCATCGCCGGAGGTTCGCTACAACGAAGGAGTCGCCCTCTACCGCGAAGGCCGGTTGACGGAGGCCAGGGACCGCTTCGGCGACGCGGCGGCGCGTGCGCGCGCAGAGCTCGCGGCGCGCGCCCTCTACAACGGCGGAACGACGCGCTACGCCGAGGCGCTGCCGCTTGTGGCGGCGGATCAGCCGGACGAAGCCCGGGCCGCGTCGCGCCCGCAGGCGATCGCAGCGCTCGAGGAGGCGCTCCAGACCCTCAAGGACGCCCTGCGCGCGGATCCGGGCAACAGGGACGCGCGCGTGAACGCGGAGCTTGCCCACAGGCTCCTCAAGAGACTGCGCGAGGAGGAGCGGCAGCAAGAGCAGCAACAACAGCAGGATCAGCAGCAG
>CAYMSD010000017.1:0-3057 GCA_964393015.1 uncultured Klebsiella sp. | reverse complement strand
CAGCAGCAGCAGCAACAGCAGGAACAGCGGCAACAGCAGCAGAATGAACAGCAGCAAGAGGCTCAGCAGCAGCAAGCCGAGCAGCGCGACGAGAGGCAGATGAGCCGCAGCGAGATCGAGCGGCTGCTCCAACGGGTCCGCGAGCGCGAGCGCGCGCGGCTCGAGCAGCTCGCGTCGCGCACGCGCGGGCAGACCTCTCCCGCGCCGCGCGACTGGTAGCGCCACGATTCCGACGAACGACACGATGCACGCACTTGCCACCAGTCTCCTTCACGCACGCCACCGCCTCCGCAGGCTGACGGCCGTCCTGCTTCCCCTGCTGCTTCTCTTCGGCGGCACGGCGCACGCGCAGCGGGTGACGGCCGAGATCGGATCCCGCGAGCTGTTCCTCGACGAACCCGCGCGCGTGGTCGTGCGCGTCGACGACGCAGCGGAGTTCGACGGGCCGACGATCCCCTCGGAGGAGAGCCTCCGCGCCGCAGGACTCGAGATCGTGCGTCTCCCGGGCGAGCAGACCTCGCGCAGCGTGCAGATCCTCAACGGCCGTCGCACCGAGCGCTCGACCGTCGCGGTCACCTTCGAGGTGACTCCGCGGCGGCTCGGAGCGACGGAGATACCGCCGTTCGCCGTCACCGTCGCGGGCAAGGAACTTCGCACGACGGCGATTCCGATCTCCGTGGCCCGCTCCGAGACGGGCGATCTGATGCGGGTCTCCGTGCGAGCCTCGCCCGAGCCGATCTTCGTCGGGCAGGAAGGCGTGCTCAGGCTCGAGGTCGCCGTGAAGCGCTACCGCGACACGGAGTTCGGGATCACGCTCGACGAGGGATCGATCTGGTCGCTGATCGACCGCGACGGCTCCGAGTGGGGCGTCTTCAACAACGCGCTCGTGCGGCTCCTCAGCGAGGGGCGTCGGCCGCGCGGCGAGGTCCGCGAGATCGACGGCGCCGAGTACACCGTGTTCGCGATCGACCGGCCGTTCGACCCGATCACCGCGGGAGCGCCCGAGCTCGGCGAGATTCGCATCCGTATGGACTATCCGACGCGCCTGCGCCGCGGAAGCGGCTTCCTCGGAGACAGCCGCCTCACGCTCGGCTCGTCGCGGCCGATCAGCGGCCGGGTCGGCGATGCCGCCGTCGATGTGCGTGCCGTGCCGACCGAGGGCGCGCCGCGGTCGTGGAACGGCGCCGTCGGCGAGTTCGACCTCGCGGTCGAGGCCCGCCCCACCAGCGTCTCGGTCGGCGACCCGATCACGCTGACGATCACCGTGACCGATCGCTCGGGAAGCGCATCGCTCGGAGGCCTGCAGGCGCCGCCGCTTGCGGACGCACCCGCGCTCGTCGATCGATTCCGCGTCGCGCGCGACGCAGCCGCGGGCGTGGTCGAGGGAAGGCGCAAGGTCTTCACGCAGACGATCCGTGCCCTTTCGGACGCCGTCGAGGAGATCCCTCCGATCGAGCTTGCGGCGTTCGACCCCGCCACGGGCGGGTTCCGCGTGGTGAAGAGCACGGCGATTCCGATCGTCGTTCGCCCAAGCGCCGTCGTGCGCGCGATCGAGCCTGCGGCCGCGGAGGCGCCCGCCGCGACCGCCCAGCCCGCGCGCGCCGAATTCACGCGCGTCGAGGGAGGGCTGCTTGCGAACGCATCGGTCGCGGAGTGCGCGACGCACGGTTCGTTGAGACCATCGCACATCGCGCTCGGCGCGGTGCCGCTCGCCCTGGCGCTCGCAGCCCCGTTCGTGGGCAGGCTCGCGAGATCGCGCGGCGATTCCAACGCGAGCCGCCGCCGTCGCGCGCTGATCGACGCGGAACGCGCCCTCGAGGCAGCGGTTTCGGGCGATGCGACCGAGGAGGCAATCCTTCGATTCGTCGGGTCGCTGTCCGACACGGATGCGGAGTCGCTGTCGCGCAGGGATGCGACCGAGCATCTCGCGCGACTGGGCGTTCCGGCCGAACTGATCGCCCGGCTCGACGAACACCTCCGTCGATGCGAGCGTGCGCGATACACGGGGGAAGCGGTCGATGCGCGCGAGGCGCGCGAACTCGTGCGCACCGTCGCGACGGCCGTCGCGCGCGCGGAAGGGAGCGCCTCATGACGCGCGCCACTTCGCGGGTGCCTGTCGCCGTGCGGATGTCGCTGGCGGCCCTTCTGCTGCTTGCCGCAGTCGTCGTCGCTGCGATCATCGCGCGCGGCCGCGTCGCATCGGTCGATGCGCTCGCGGTCGAGACCGCAGAGGCGACCTACGCGGAGGGCCTGGCCCTTTCCGCGGACGATCCCGCCTCGGCGCGCGCGCGCTTCCTCGAGAGCGCCGCGATGTTCGCGGAGGCCGCGCGCGCGGAGCCGACCGCCGGGCTCCACTACAACAGGGCCAACGCGCTCGCCCGCGCAGGCGAGGTCGGACACGCGATCGCGGCGTACCGCGCCGCGGCGGCGCTGGCGCCTGCGGATGCGCGAGTCGCAGCAAACCTCGCGGCCACGCGCGCGACCCTCGCGCGCAGGGTCGAGCCGCCTGCGCAGCACCTCGTCGAGCGCGCGGCAGGTGTCTGGGGGGTGTTCGACGAATCCTCGCGCTGGATCGGGGCGATCCTCCTGCTCGCCGTCGGTGCGGCGATCCTCGTCGTGATCGGGCGTCCTCGTCACGCGGCGTTCGTCGCGATGTCAGGCGCAGCCTTCGCAGGCGCGTCGCTGCTTGCCTCGACGGTGCTGCTCGACCAGTGGCGCCGCATCGAGGCGTCGCGAGTCGTGGTGCTGGTCGAGCCCACCACGCTGCGCAAGGGAAACGGCGATGGATTCGAACCCGCGCTCGTCGAGCCGCTGCCCGCAGGAACGGAGGCCATCGGCACCGAGGAACGACCAGGCTGGCTCGCGATCACGCTCGGCGACGGCACCACGGGCTGGGTTCCCACCGCTGCCACGGCACGCCCGTGAAGGTCCGCGCGTGCGCGCTCACGCCGTCTTTGAACGGTCACCGCTGCGGCGGCTCTCTTTGGTGCTGCTGAGGGCCTGGGTGTCCGCATGCCTCAGCATGCGGAACGGATATGTCAGCCGTCGACTCCGACG
>CAYMSD010000016.1:22540-45884 GCA_964393015.1 uncultured Klebsiella sp. | reverse complement strand
CCTGGATCTGGCTCTTCTTCTTGCCTTCGGCGGGCTCGTTGATCGGCATCTTGATGAGGTGGTTGCCGCTCGCCATCACCTTCGACATGAGCGCCGAGTACTCGGTGCCGATGTCCTTGTCGTCGAAGTGCTTGAACATGGCGAAGCCGAGGACCTCCTCGTACCACTTCACCCAGTGGTTCATCTTGCCTTCCTCGACATTGCCGACCGCGTGGTCGACGAACTTGAGGCCGCAGGGGTTCGCCTTGTTGTAGGCGTTGAGCGCGAAGCCCTCGACCTTCCTGAAGCCCGGCATGAAGAGGCCGCCCGACTTGACCGCGGGGAGCGCGTATGCGCCCGTGCGCGAGACGAAGGTGTGGATCGCGCGGCCGTAGGTCTTGATGCCCGCGAAGGTGACCGAGCCGTTCGCGTCGGACCAGGTCTTCGGCTCGTAGGCGCTCTCGCCGCCGTTCTTGATCGCCTGCTTCCACGCCTTCTCGGCGTCGAACACCGTCAGCGCGAGGTCCTTGACGCCGTCGCCGTAGCGCGCCGACTCCTGCGCCGCGATCCCGTCCTTCGTCAGCGAGCTCTCGAGCACGATGCGGATGTTGCCCTGGGTGAGCAGGTACATCGCGCGGTCGCGGCTGCCCGTCGTCAGGTCCGCGATCTGCTCGACCTGGAACCCGAACGCGCTCGCGTAGAAGAACGCGGCCTGCTTGGCGTTGCCGACATAGAAGCGGACATGGTCGACATCGATCAGCTGCAGCGGGTCGGTCGCGGTCGAGCTCGTGGCGGAGGGGCTGAGAGTGGTCATGGCGCGATGATAGTGCGGGCGCGCGGCCATGCTCAAGTCTTCGAAGGCCGCGAGAGCGACAACTTCCTCAAGTTTCGTGAGCGCGTCGTCGCGCCGTGCTACGCTCCACGACCCTGGAGAACCCGCAGTGGCCGATGAACGCAACGCAGAGCCCGCCGCAGCGCGCGAGCGCCCCTCGTATGCACCCGAGAACCGCAGCGAGCGCGCGGGGAGGATCCTCGCGATCGGCACCTTCGCGGCGCTTCTTCTCGGCGCGCTCGCCACGCTCCTCGTCGTGCTGACGCGCGGCAGTTCGGGCATTCAGACCCCGCCGCAGATCATCGACTCGCGCACGGGCTATCGGAGTTCCGACGCGCCGCCGCCGCCGCCGCCGTCGGAGCCGTAGCGGCCGTCGCGGCCCACGCGACGCGCTCAGTACTTGAGCAGCGCCTCGATGCGGAGGTCGCCGAGCTTCGCGCGGGCGCCGAGGAACGCGAGCTCGATGAGGACGCTTGCGCCCACGATCTCCGCGCCGAGCCCCTCGCGGCCGAGGAGCCGCGCGCTCGCGGCAAGCGTTCCGCCCGTCGCGAGGAGGTCGTCGACGAGGAGGACGCGCATCCCGGGCTGCACGGCGTCGACATGGACATGGAGCTGGTCGGTGCCGTACTCGAGCGCATACTCGATCGAGCGCGTCTTCCCGGGCAGCTTGCCCGGCTTGCGCACGGGAACAAAGCCTGCGCTGAGCGCGGTGGCGACCGCCGTTCCGAAGATGAAGCCGCGGCTCTCGGGGCCCACGACGACATCGACGCGGTGGCCACGGAAGGGATTCGCCATCAGCTCGACCGCGAGCGCGAGGCCCGCGGGGTCCGCGAGCAGCGGCGTCACATCCTTGAAGACGATTCCTGGCTTCGGGAAGTCGGGGATGTCGCGGATCAATCTCGTCAGCTCGGGCGGCATGCGGGGAAGGTAGCGGATCGCGCTGCGGCTATCATCGCGCCATGCGCGACGCAGACGACCGTGCCGAGAAGAAGTCCGCGAAGACCCTCGAGGTGGTCGAGCCGATCGGGCGCCGCGTCCTGATCCGCAAGGACGAGGACAAGAAGATCACCAAGGTCGGGCTCCACCTTCCCGACAAGATCGAGATCCCAACCCTGACGGGCCGCGTCGTCACGGTGAGCGCCGAGGTCGAGCGCGACGAGAACTATCCGATCAAGCGCTACGACCGCGTGCTCTTCAACCCGAAGCACGCGATCCCCGTCGACTTCGAGGGCGACAACCGCCTCTTCGTGATTCCCGTCGAGGATGTGGTCGCCGTCTTCCGCAGGGAGCCCGCGTGAGCGACGCGGCGGCGCCCGTGCGCGCCGTGGCCGCCTTCGCCGCGGAGACCCGCGGGAGGCTCGCGGCACGGATCCGCGTGCCGGGCTCGAAGAGCCTCACCAACAGGCACCTCGTGCTCGCGGCGCTCGCGGAGGGGGAGAGCGTCCTCCGTGGCGCACTGCGTTCGGACGACTGCGACAGGCTGTGCGTGGCGCTTGCGGCGATGGGCGCGAGGTTCTCATGGACTTCCGCGGACACCGTGCGCGTCGAGGGCGTCGCGGGCAAGCCGCGGGGAGGCGTGCGCGTCGATCTCGGCGACGGCGGCACGCCGACGCGCTTCATGCTGGCCGTTGCGGCGCTCGCCGACGAGGATTCCGAGATCGACGGCAGCGCGCGCATGCGCGAGCGGCCCGTCGGCGAAGGCGTCGACCTGCTCGTCGCGCTCGGGGCGCACGCTGCGTTTCCGCGCGCCGAGCGCGCGCTCCCGGTCGTGATCGGCGGGCCGCTTCTCGGTGGCGCCGTCGACATCGGTCGCACCGCGTCGAGCCAGTTCGTCTCCGCGCTGATGCTGGTCGCGCCCTGGATGCGCGATGGCCTCGACATCCGCTTCACCGACGAGCCGACGAGCGCGTCGTATCTCGCGCTCTCGCTCGGTGCGCTCGCGGCGCATGGGGTCGACGCAGCGACGAGTCTTGCGCCGACGGCGCTCGGAGCAGGCCCGGGCGCGGGGCTCAGGTCGATCGCCATCGCGCCGCAGCGCGTCGCGGGCGCCGAGATCGACATCGAGCCCGACGCGTCGAGCGCCGTCTACCCCGCGGCGCTCGCGGCGCTCGTCGGAGGCGAGGTCGTGCTCGAAGGCCTTCCGCGGCGTTCCGTGCAACCTGACTCGTTCTTCCTTGACGACCTCGCGCTGCGCGGGGTCGAGGTGGCGGCGGCGGACGACGCTGACGGCACCGTCGCGTGCGTCGTGCGCGCGGCGGGCGTGGCCACGCGGCGGCTGCGCGCCCACGATGCCGACTATGGCCGCGCCCCCGACGCCGCCGTGATGGCGATGGTGCTCGCCGCCTGCGGCGACGGGCCGAGTCGCTTCACGGGCCTCGCGACCCTGCGCGTCAAGGAGTCCGACCGCATCGAGTCCGTCGCGGCGGGCCTGCGCGCCCTCGGTGCGCGGGTCGAGACGGGCCCCGACTGGGCCACGGTGCATCCGCTGTCCGAGCAGGCTGTCGCCGCCACGATCGCCGCGGCGCGCGACCACCGCGTCGCCATGGCGTTCGCCGTGCTCGGATCGCAGCGGGGGGGCGTGTCCATCGACGACCCCGCCGTGGTCGAGAAGAGCTGGCCGGGCTTCTGGGAGGCGCTCGACTTGCTTCGCGCGCCCGTTTCCCGTCAGAATGGCGGCCGATGAGGAACTCCGCGTTCTGGCACTTCGCGCGACGGATGCTCAAGCGTCGGCGGCTTGCCGTGGGAACGCTCGTCTTCTCCGTGATCTCCGCGGGCGGCCTCGCATCGGGGCTCGTCTCGATCGGCTGGCTGCTCGAGCTGATCCTCGGCACGGACCCCGCCGTGAATCTCTCGTCGATCGCCGCGGGCGCCGTCGAGCGCCACCCCGCGATCGGTGCGTTCGTTCCCGATGCGCTCCTCGCGTGGCTTCCCACCGACCGCCTCGCGGGCGTCGGCCTGATCCTCGGCGCGCTTCTTCTCCTGACCTTCGCGGGGGCGTTCGCGAACTTCCTCCACCAGTACTGCTCGCTGACGCTCTCGATGGTGACGGTGAGCGAGATCCGCCTCGAGGCGTTCCGACATGCGCTGAGGCTGCCGCTCGGCTCGGTCCTGCGGCGCGGGCCCGCCGAGATCGTCTCGCGCGTGACACGCGACACTGCGGAACTCGAGCGCGGCTTCTCGGCGCTCACGAGCAAGACGCTCGCGCAGGTGACCAAGGGCGCGGCCGCCTTCCTCGCCGCGGTGTGGTTCGACTGGCGGCTCACGATCGTGGCCGTTGTGGTGGCGCCGATCCTCGGCGCCGTGCTGCGCAAGTTCGGGAAGCGCATCCTGCGCGGAAGCCGCAACACGCTGAAGGCCTACGAGGACCTGCTGCGCAACTCGAACGAGGCGATGCAGGGGCTGCGCGGGATCAAGACGGCGACCGCGGAGCGCCTCGCGCGCAGGCGCTTCTCGGCGGCGAACCGCGCGGTGATCCGCGAGGACCGTCGCGTGCGCCTCGCGCGCGCGATCTCGAGCCCGCTCATCGAGGCGATGGCGATCACCGTGATCATGGCGCTCGCGTTCCTCGCGGCGCACGAGATCCTCGCGGGACGCATGAAGTTCGACGACTTCCTGATGGCGCTCGCCTCGCTCGGCGTCGCGGGCGGAAGCCTGAAGCCGCTCACGGGCCTCCTCAACGACATCCAGGCCGCCGCCGCGCCCGCGGAGCGGATCCTCGAGATCATGTCGATCCCCGCGGAAGGCGTGCGCGAGCGGGAACTCCCCGCGCTGCCGCGACACCGCGCCTCGATCGAGTTCGCTGGCGTGCGCTTCCGCTACGAAGGCGCGGACCGCGACGCCCTGCGCGGCGTCGACCTCCGCATCGCGCACGGCGAGTTCATCGCGGTCGTCGGGCCGAACGGCTGCGGCAAGACCACGCTCGCGAGCCTTCTGGTGCGGCTCTTCGATCCAAGCGAGGGCTGCGTGCGGATCGACGGAAACGACATCGCGGGCGTCTCGCTCGGCTCGCTGCGCGGGCAGATCGGCGTCGTGCCGCAGGAGCCGCTCCTCGTGCGCGGATCGATCCGCGAGAATGTCACGCTTGGCCTCGCGGGCGTCGACGAGCAGGCCTTCCGCACGGCGCTCGAGCGCGCGCACGCGGCGTCGTTCGTCGATGCGCTTCCGCAGGGCGCCGAATCGGAGCTCGGCGAGGGCGGAAGCGGGCTTTCGGGCGGGCAGCGGCAGCGCCTCGCCATCGCGCGTGCGCTCCTCCGCGAGCCCTCCATCCTGGTGCTCGACGAGGCGACGAGCCAGATCGACGCGGAGAGCGAGGCGCAGATCTCGGCTGCGATCGACGAGTTCCGCGCGGGACGCACGGTGATCGCGATCGCGCATCGCCTCTCGACGGTGCGCTCCGCAGACCGCATCGTGGTGATGGAGGACGGCGCCGTGACCGATGTCGGGCCCCACGAGGCGCTTTCGGCGCGGTGCGAGCTCTACCGGCGGCTCGTCCAGACCCAGCTCGTCCGCTGACTTCGCCCGCCACCTTCGCCCGCCGAGCGCGGCCGCGCGGGAATCCGCCGTCGGGGAGGCCTCGCGCACCGTGCTACAGTGACGCGCCCGAGGAGACCCGCCGCACGAGCGGGTGCCCCGCAGCCCTCGAACCGTCAGTCGCTCCCGAGAAGCCTCTCCCTCCGGCCGTGTCCGCATTCATCCGCAACATCATCGGTGCAGCGTCGTCGTCGGACCTCGACGCGGTGGCCGCCGCCGTCGCGTCGGCGCGCGAGATGCGCGAGGCCGCGGAGGCCGTGCGTGCGCTTGCCGAGCGGGCGGGGGCCGACACCGCGGCCGCGGGCCGTGCGATGGAGTCGGAGGTCGCGCGCCTCACCGCGCGGCTCGAGGCCATGCCCGAGATGCGGGCGCAGCTCGAGCAGTTCGTCCAGTCGCTCGGCCGCACCATGACGGGCGCGGCGGACAGGCTCGATTCGGTCGACGACCGCATGCACCACCTCGAGCAGCAGTCGCGCTCGCAGTCGGAGCTTCTGTCGCTTGCACGCACGGAGCTCGACAGGCAGGGCCGCGTTCTTGCCGAGATGGCGCCCGAGGTGCGCGCGCTCCTCGCGGCGACGGAACGCCTTGCGGCTGCGACCGAGCGTACGGAAGCGCTCGTCCGCGAGGTCGAGGAGCGGAAGGTCCGCGCAGGCCGCACCGAGCGTGTGGCGCTCGTCGCCGCGGCCGTGGCCGTGGTGGCCGCTGCAGCGACGGTCCTTCGCGCGTGGTAGGGATGCCGAGAGGAGGAGCCGATGTTCTTTGGACGGATGATGAAGCGAAGTGGAAGCGAGGAGCCTGCGCCGAAGGTGCCGGCCCTCCAGCGGCTCATCGCGCTCGGCTTCTCGCTGGCGCTCATCTGGCTTCTGTTCGCGCCGAACTCTCCCTTCGCGACGAAGCCGCCCGTGAAGGAGGATGCGACGGCCGCGGAGAAGAGCTCGGGGCAGGGTGCCGGCGGAGGCCCTGAGGCAGGTGCGGACGGGCCAGCCGCCCCTTCCGCGGCCGCCGCGTCGACGGCGCCCACGCCGCGGATCGCGTCGATGAGCCCCGCGATCACCGACTCGCTGATCGCGCTCGGCCTCGAGGCGCACCTCGTCGGGCGAAGCCCGTTCTGCAGGAGCGCGCCAGACACCGTGCCCGTGGTCGGCGACCTGCGCGACTTCGACGCGGAGCGACTCGCGCTGTCGGGCGCGGAGGTCCTGTTCGTGCAGCCGCCGCTCGCGGGCGTCGATCCCGCGCTGCGCGAGTTCTGCGAGTCGCGGTCGATCCGACTCGTGGTGCGTCGGCTCGAGTCGCTCGCCGATGTCGACCAGCTCGTCGGCGATGTCGCCGCCGTGTTCGGCGTCGAGCCGAATGTCGGCGGGTCGCAGCTCGAGCGCGCGCTCGGCAGCGCCCGCGCCAGCATCATGCCGGGCGTCGATGCGCCGGCGGACGCGCGGCGCGTGCTGCTCCTGGTCTCCGCCGATCCGTTCCTCGCGGTCGGCCGCGGAACCTACCTCGACGAGCTCCTCGCGGGCGCCTCGCTCGCGAACCAGCTCGAGCGCACGGGCTATGTCGAGCTCTCCGCGGAGGCGATCCTCGCGCTCGCGCCGACGACGATTCTCGGCGTGACGGAGACGGCGGCGGGCGCCACGCGCATGCGCGACCAGCTCGCGCGCGTTCCGTGGGGCGAGAAGGGGCCGCCCGCGATCGCAGTGGCCTCGGTTCCCGAACTCCTCTCGCCGAGCCTCGTCGCCGTGGCGAAGCGTGACGAACTCGTTCGCCTCGCCGAGGCGGCGAATCCGTGAAAGGGGGGCTTGCGCTCCTGCTCGCGTCGGTGCTCGTCGCCGCGCTCCTGCGGGTGTCGCTCGGCCCCGTGTCCTCGGACGGCGTGGTCGCACTCGCGTGGGGCGTTCCCTCTGCGGAGATCCTCGGCTTTCGTGCGACGGGCGTCGTGGGCACGGTGCTGCTCGGCGCCACGCTCGGGCTCTCCGGGCTCGCGCTGCAGATCCTGCTGCGAAACCCGCTCGCGTCGCCGTTCGTCCTCGGCGTCTCGAGCGGCGCGGGCTTCGGCGTCGCATGTGTTCTCCTCGCGGGCTACCTGTTCGCCTCGTCCGCGGGCGGCTTCCTCGGCGAGGCGCTGGGCGCAGCGATCGGCGCGCTCGCCGCGCTCGCCATCGTCGCGCGATTCGGGCGCACGGACGAGGGACACGACCCGACCGCGCTCATCCTCGCGGGCGTGATCCTCGGCGCGATCTTCAGCGCGGCCACCGCGCTCCTCGAGCAGCTTGTGCCCTTCGGCCTCCGCGGAGACCTTCTCTCGTGGACGGCGGGCCGCCTGCCCGAGATCCCGAGCAGGCTGCAACTCGCGGTGCTCGGCGTCACGGCGCTCGGCGGCTGGCTTGCGCTCGTGCGACGCTCGGGCGCGCTCGATGTCTCGATGCTCTCGGACGACGAGGCGCGCTCGTCGGGCGTGCTCCTTTCCGCGCTGCGCTCCGAGCTCTTCTGGATCGGCGGACTTCTCGCGGCGGTCGCCGTCGCCTACGCGGGTCCGATCGGTTTCGTCGGTCTCGTCGGGCCGCATCTTGCGCGGCGTGTCGTGGGGCCGCGCCACGGGACGCTCGTGCCGGCGTCCGCGCTCGCGGGCGCCGCGCTGCTCGTCACGGCGGATGTCGCGCGGCAGTGGCTCGACCTCGGGACCGGGCGCCTTCCCATCGGGGTGCTGACGGCGCTCGCGGGCGGCCCGTTCTTCCTGTGGCTTCTTCGGAGGGGCGCATGGAAGGCGTGAGCGCGCCGCTTCTCGTCGGAGAGTCGCTCTCCCGCCGCTATGGCGGCGCGTTCGCGCTTCGCCCGACCTCGCTCGAGGTGCGCGCGGGGGAGATCGTGACGATCGTCGGCGCCAACGGCTGCGGAAAGAGCACGCTCCTGCGCGCGCTCGCGGGTCTTGCGCTCGGAGAGGGTTGCGGCGGGGAGACGCGCCTCGACGGCGCGCGGCGGTCGCATGGGGAGCGCGCCAAGGCCATGGCGTTCGTGCCGCAGCGGCCGATCGTCTCTGCGGACTTCTCCGCGCGCGAGGTCGTTCGGCTTGGCCGCCACGCGCGTGGACGCGACGAAGGCGCGGTCGATCGCGCGCTGGCGGCCGTGGGGCTTGCGCAGCGGGCGGAACTCTCGGTGCACACGCTCTCGGGCGGCGAACGCCAGCGCGTGGCGGTGGCACGGGCGTTGTGCCAGGTCGACGGCGCGGAGCGCCCCGTCGTCCTCCTCGACGAACCCTTCAGCGGCATCGACCCGGGCGAGGTGGCGCGCATCGTGTCCGCGCTGCGAGCGCTTGCGGCGCGCGGCGCGGTCGTCCTTTCGCTTCACGACCCGGGCCTGGCGAGGGCTGTGGCGACGCGCGCCCTGGTGATGCGTGCCGGCGAAGTGGTCGCATCGGGCGACGCGCGCAGCGTGCTCACTCCCGAGATCCTCGGCGCCGCCTACGGGGCGCCGATGGAGTTCGCGAGCGCGTGGATCGCCGCGGTGCTTTGAGCCTGCGGCGTGGGTCGTCGTGGTTCGGCGCGGTTCGCCCTCCGCTTGCGTCGGCGCCACGCCCCACGCGGAGGGACGGATGGCCTACACTCCGCGCCATGGGACCGGTCGGCTGGGCAATCGCCATCATCATCCTGCAGGCCGTGATCGGCGCCCTCGCGAAGAAGGCGCAGGAGAAGCGCGCGCTCGAGGCGCGTCGCAACGGAAACGCGACCGGCGGACAGCCTGCGCGGACTCCCTCTCCGCAGGCAAAGGCCACGGTCCGCGTGCAGACGCAGGCGCCGCGGCGCACGGAAGGCGCGACAGGGCCGCAGCGCGTCGTCGTTCGCCCGCCCGCTGCGCCGACGACCCGCGGAGTTCCGCCGATGGCGCCGCGTGGCGCCCCACCGCAGGACCCCGCCGTCATGATGGCCCGCGCCATCGAGGAGGCCCGTGCGGCCGCAGAAGCGCGCGCTGCGCGCGAGGCCCGCGCGGCGGAGCGGGCTCGGGCTGAGGCATCGCAGCGCAACCGTTCCGCAGTCAACACGACGCGCGGTCAGGTCCGCGCGGTGCAGCCGTCGAAGGACCGCTTCTCCGTGAAGGGGAAGGCCGGCCAGGCCGGTTCCCGTCCGCCTGTGCCGCCTGCCGCGGAGCGGGAGGAGTATGCCGCGCTGCAAAGCACCAAGCGGGTGCGGGAGTCGCTCGAGAAGGTGCGCGCGGCCGAGCGTCGTGTCGGTGGCGGCCGGGTCTCGGCCACGCCGGGGCCAGCCGCAGGTGGCCCTCAGGGGACGCCGTCGCCGCGGGCCTCGAGCCTCCGCAAGCTGCTTGCGTCGCCCGAGCGGATCCGCGAGGGGGTCGTTCTCTCTGAGCTGCTCGGGCCACCGCGTTCGATGCGCCCGTTCGGATCGGCTTGACGATCGTCCTCGTCGGAAGTGATTCTCGGACGCAGCGCAGCCTGCGCAGCGCGATCCGATTCGAATGTGCGCGGAATCGACGCGATCGTTGCTGATCGTCGGCTTCGTCCGTCGGTGGCCCGATCCGTGAGATTGGGGAATTCTGCTATCCTCGCGCCCCAATCGCGGCCGAGCGGCCGCTTCGAGAGACGGCGTTCCCGCCGAAACACCCATGATTGACATCCGCAAGCTCAAGGAACTCGTGCGCCTGATGGTCGAGAACGACCTGACCGAACTCGACATCCGCGACGAGCAGGAGACGGTGACGGTCAAGCGCCCCGGACTGCATGCCGCCCCGCAGGTGATGATGCCGCAGCTGGCGATGCCCTCCTACGCGGCGCCCCAGCATGCCGCGCCCGCCGCGCCCGCCGCGGCTGCGCCCGCAGCACCGGCCGCCGCGACGCCCGCCGCAGAGAAGCTCCCCGCCATCGAGAGCCCGATGGTGGGCACCTTCTACGCAGCCCCGGGCCCCGACAAGCCCGTGTTCGTCTCGGTCGGCAGCAAGGTCGGCCCCGACACGACCGTCTGCCTCATCGAGGCCATGAAGATCTTCAACGAGATCAAGGCGGAGACCTCGGGAACGATCGAGGAAGTCCTTGTGAAGAGCGGCCAGCCCGTCGAGTTCGGGCAGCCGCTCTTCCGCATCCGCCCCAACTGATCGCGCCTCTTCCCCCTCGGAAGCAACATGTTCAAGCGAATCCTGATTGCGAATCGCGGCGAGATCGCGCTGCGCGTCATCCGCGCGGCCAAGAGCCTCGGCATCGAGACCGTGTGCGTCTACTCGACCGCCGACAAGGACGGCCCGTGGCTCGAGCACGCGGACCAGGCGGTGTGCATCGGCCCTGGCCCGAGCCCGCAGAGCTATCTCCGCATCGACCGCATCATCGCGGCCGCGGAGGTGTCGCGCGCGGACGCCGTGCATCCGGGCTACGGCTTCCTCTCGGAGAACGCTCATTTCGCCGAGGTCTGTCGTGACAGCGGCTTCGAGTTCATCGGTCCGTCGCCCGAGGCGATGGCGCTCCTCGGCGACAAGGTGAGCTGCAAGAAGATGGCCCGCAAGGTCGGCACGCCCGTCTTCCCGGGCACCGAGGACGCGATCGAGGACATCGACGAGGCCGTGAAGGTCGCCGGCGAGATCGGCTACCCCGTCATCGTGAAGGCGGCCGCCGGCGGCGGTGGCCGCGGCATGCGCGTCGCGCGCGACGAGGCCCAGCTGCGCGCGGGCATCGAGAGCGCGCGCCAGGAGGCGACCGCCGCGTTCGGCAACGGCAGCGTCTACATCGAGAAGTTCCTCGAGCACGCGCGCCACTTCGAGGTGCAGACGATCGGCGACAAGCACGGAAACGCCGTGCACCTCTTCGAGCGCGACTGCTCGAGCCAGCGCCGCCACCAGAAGCTCATCGAGGAGGCGCCGAGCCCGGGCGTCGACCCGGAGAAGCGCAGGAAGGTCTGCGAGAGCGCGGCCGCGCTCATCGCGAGCGCCAAGTACTCGGGCGCCGCGACCGTCGAGTTCCTGATGGATGCGAAGCAGAACTTCTACATGCTCGAGGTGAACACGCGTGTGCAGGTCGAGCACCCCGTCACCGAGATGATCACGGGCATCGACATCGTGCGCGAGCAGATCATGGTCGCGTCCGGCAAGCCGCTGTCGGTGAAGCAGTCGGACATCAAGGTCAACGGCCACGCGATCGAGTGCCGCATCAACGCAGAGGACCCGGACCGCGGCTTCATGCCCCAGGCCGGCCTCATCGAGACCTTCGTGCCGCCGGGCGGCCTCGGCGTGCGCCTCGACAGCCATGCGCGCACGGGCTACCGCATCCCGCCGAACTACGACTCGATGATCGGGAAGCTCATCGTCCACGGCCCGACGCGCGACATCGCGATCGCGCGCATGAAGGTCGCGCTCGACGAGTTCAAGATCGGCCCCGTGCGCACCACGATTCCGCTTCACCGTCGCCTGATGGACAACGCGGACTTCGCGAACGCGACCTTCGACATCCACTACGTCGAGCGCCTGCTGAAGGCGGACGAGGCCGAGAAGGCCGCGAAGGCCGCAGGCTCGGCCTCCTCGAAGGAGAAGGTCACCGCATGAGCGACGCACGGCCGGGCGATGCCGCGGGCGGCGGAGATGTGACGCTCGCCGACATCGTCGCGGCGCGCGAGCGCATCGCGGGCGGCGTCGAGCGGACAGGGTGCCCGTACGCGCCCGCGCTGTCGCGCCTCACGGGCTGCAAGGTGTTCGTCAAGCTCGAGTACCAGCAGCGCACGGGCAGCTTCAAGGAGCGTGGCGCGCGCAACGCGCTGCTGCAGCTCTCCGAATCCGCGCGCAAGACGGGCGTGGTGGCGGCGAGCGCGGGCAACCACGCGCTCGCGCTTGCGTGGCATGCGCGCGACCTCGGCATTCCCGTCACGGTCGTCATGCCCAAGGTCGCGCCGCTCGTGAAGCAGGCGCGCTGCCGCGAGCTCGGGGCGCGCGTCCTGATCCATGGCGCGAACATCGCCGAGGCGAAGGACCTCGCCGACGAACTCGTCGCGAAGGAGGGCCTCGCCTATGTCCACGGCTTCAACGACGCAGCGATCATCGCGGGCGCCGGCACCGTCGGGCTCGAGGTCCTCGAGGAAGTGCCCGACCTCGACGCGGTGGTCGTTCCCGTCGGCGGGGGCGGGCTGATCGCGGGCGTCGGCATCGCGGTCAAGGCGATTCGCCCCGAGGTCGAGGTGATCGGCGTCGAGCCGAAGCGGGCGGCGAGCTTCCTGCGCGCGCTCGAGGACGGCGCGCCGCACCGCATCGCGATGGAGCCGACGCTCGCCGACGGCCTCGCCGTGCCCGAGGTCGGGAAGCGCGCGTTCGAGCTTGCGCGCACGCGCGTCGACCGCGTGGTCGCGGTCGGCGAGGAGGCGATCTCGCTCGCGATCCTGCGCCTGGTGGAGATGCAGCATGGCGTCGTCGAAGGAGCGGGGGCGTCCGCGCTGGCCGCGCTCTTCTCGGACGAGCTCGGCCACCTTGCGGGGAAGAAGGTCGTGCTCCTTCTCTGTGGCGGGAACATCGATCCGCTGGTGCTCGCGCGCGTGATCGAGCACTCGCTCGCGGTCGACGGCCGCATCGTCCAGTTCGCGGCGACCATCAGCGACCGCCCCGGCGGGCTGGCCGACCTCGCGGCGACGATCGCCTCGACCGGCGCGAGCGTGCAGGACATCCGCCACGAGCGCATCTTCGGCGGGCCCGATGTGTCGCGCGTGCGCGTGGCCTGCACCGTCGAGGTGCGCGACGCTGCGCACGGCGACGAACTGCAGGAAGCCCTGCGTGCGCGCGGCGTCGCCGTGCACGAGCGCGTGCGTCCTGCGGGCGAGCCACGCGCCTGAACCCGGTCGGGTGACGGCGATAAATCCCGTTTCTCCCGCACAGGGATCGCCATCGGCCGAATCGCGGACCTTGGAATAGGGGCAATCTGACGCACAACAGGCACATTCGGCACAGTCGCCTGAACTGTCGCGATCGTCATGCCGATCCTCAATCCACAGGGTTTGGGTCGTGCCGACGGGGAGTCGGTCGCCCCTGAAACGAGAAGGGAGAAGGATCTATGCGTGACGGTTATCAATTTGGCGAGAAGGACGTGCTGACCACGGGTGAAGTCGCCCGCATCTGCAATGTGGCCAGCCGCACGGTGAGCAAGTGGTTCGATTCGGGCGCGCTGCAGGGATATCGCATCCCCGGCTCGAAGGACCGACGCATCCCCGTGTCGAACCTGCTTCAGTTCATGAAGAAGCACAACATTCCAATGGACGGTCTGATGAGCGGCGCGCCGCGCGTCCTGATCGTCGACTCGGACATCGCGACGGCCGAGACGCTGCGCAAGGTGCTCGCGGAACAGACGCGCTACGACGTGAAGGTCGCCTCCGGCGCGTTCGCGGCGGGAGCGGAGTGCGAGAAGTTCCGCCCGCATGTGATGCTCCTCGACATCCACATGCCGGAGAACGAGAACGGCGCGTTCTGCAACTTCGTCCGCAACTGCGAGGACCTGCAGATGACCAAGATCATCGGCATGTCGGGCCGCCTCACCGAGGGGCAGGTCAACCAGTTCGCGGGCCGTGGATACGACTCGATCCTGCGCAAGCCCTTCACGGTGCGCCAGGTGATCGAGGCGATCGAGAGCGCCCACGCGATCGTCGCCTGAACGGCGCGCGACCGCACACGACAGCCGGCGGCGCCTGAATGAAGCGCAGGCACCGCGACGGCACTGAAGACCCTGTCTCCCTCTCCAGAGGAATCCACGCGGGAGCGCCGATCGGCCGCTCCCGCGTGCTTTTTCGCGATTGCGGCCGCGCCCCCGCTCTGCTCAGATGCGCCTGTGCTCATTGCGGCGGGCGACATCCTCGAACTCGACATGATGCTGCTCGCGCCCGTCGTGGTCGCGCCGATGGGGACGGCGATGGGTGCGCTCGTCCGCGACTCGCTCGTGCGCGGCGCGCGCACGCGCCTCGCGCGCGCAGACCTCGGGCTCGCGGCGGCGCAGGTCGTGGCCTGCCTCGTCGCGGGGGTGTGCGCGGGCCTCGGCGAGATAGGGTCGGCCTTCCTCGTCGCGGGCTTCGCGGGCGGGCTCTCGACCTGGAGCAGCCTCGCTGTCGACGCCGCGGGCTGGTGGCGCGCACGGCGCTGGGGCCTGCTCGCGTTCCACCTCGTGCTCGTGCTCGGACTCTCGATGTCGGCGTTCGTCGGCGGGCGTGTGCTCGCTGGGGGCGCCTCGTGAGGCCGCTGCGGCGGGCGTTGCTGGTCGCATGCGGGGCCTCGCTCGGAGGGCTCTTCCGCGTCGTGCTCTCTGTGCTTCTGCCGATCGCGGCCGACGACCCCGCCCTGACCGCGCCCGCGCTTCTCGTCGTGAACGCGTCGGGTTCGCTTCTCGCGGGCTTCATCCGTGGCCTGGCCGCCAACGAGGAGCGGGCGGGGCGCTCTGCGGAAGGGCTCGAGGCGGCGATGGTGGTCGGGTTCTGCGGCGGCTACACCAGCTACTCCGCGTTCGTGGCGTTGCTTCACGATGGGCTCGCGAACGCGTTGCCCTGGTCGATCGGCCTTGCCATGGCGACCGTCGTGGCCTGTCCGATCGCGGCCGCGCTCGGGATGCGCGCCTCAGGGGCTGCGAGGGGCGGATATCCTGCGAAACCCGCCGTTGGCGCAGAGAAAGACCCCGCTTGAAGCTCGTCCTCGCACAGTTCCGCACCCCGATCGGCTCGAGCGATGCGCTCGAGGCGCACCGCGAGGCGCTCCGCGTGGCGAAGGAGGCAGGGGCCAGCCTCGTCGTGTGCCCGGAGCTGTCGCTCCTCGGCTATCCGCCGCGCGACCTCCTCCTTCGCAAGGGCGTGGCCGAGCATTGCCTGCGCCTGGCCGAGGAGCTGGCGCGCGATGTGCCGCCGTCGATCCTCTTCCTCGCCGGGCTTCCCGTGTCGTCGACGCAGAGGCCGTTCCGCAACGCGGTGGCGCTGATCCGCGGTGGGCGCATCGAGGGCTACGCGTTGAAGCAGCTGCTTCCGAGCTACGACGTGTTCGACGAGGACCGCTACTTCGAGCCTGGCGAGCGGACGACGGTCGTCGAGCACGCGGGCGAGCGGATCGCGGTGCTTCTCTGCGAGGATCTCTGGAAGGCGGGCGACGCTGGCAACCAGCGCCGCTACGCGCGCGATCCCGTCGCAGACGCGAAGGCGCAGGGCGCGTCGGTGATCGCCGTCCTGAGCGCGAGTCCGTTCGTCGCGGGGAAGGATGCGCGGCATGAACGCCTGCTTGCCGAGCGTGCGCGTGAGTCGGGCGCGTTCATCGCGAGCGTGAACGCGGTCGGCGGGCAAGACGATCTCGTGTTCGACGGCGGTTCGCGGCTGGTGTCGCCCGATGGGCGCGTGATCGCCGCGTGCACCCGCTTCGAAGAGGCGTTTGTTGCGACGGACACCGCATCGTCGGCGACAGGCGACATCCCGAGCGGTCCGGTTGCTTCCGACCTCGACGCGGAACGCTTCCGCGCCATCGTGCGCGGCGTCCGCGACTATTTCGCCGCGACCAGGAACACGAAGGCGATCCTCGGTCTCTCGGGAGGCATCGACTCCGCGCTCGTCGCGGCGCTCGGCGCGGTGGCGCTCGGCGCGGAGAACATCACCGCAATCCTGATGCCGTCGCGCTACTCGTCGCAAGGGTCGATCGACGACGCGCTGCTTTCGGCGAACGCGCTCGGACTCGGGCGCGCCGTGACGCTTCCGATCGAGCCGCTGCACGCGGCCGTCGAGATGACGGCGGCGGGCGCGTTCGCAACCGACGGGCTCGCCGGCGAGAACCTGCAGTCGCGCGCGCGCGGCCTGCTCGTCATGCTTGCGTCGAACGCGACGGGGGCGCTCGTCCTCACGACCGGCAACAAGAGCGAGTACGCAACCGGGTACGCGACGCTCTACGGCGACATGAACGGCGCGATTGCGCCGATCGGCGACCTCTACAAGACCGAGGTCTACGCGATGGCGCGCATGCTGAACGCGCGCTTCGCGGAGTTCGGCTTCGCGCGCGCGCCCGTTCCCGCGGCCAGCATCGACAAGGCTCCCAGCGCCGAACTACGCCCGAACCAGACCGATCAGGACTCGCTGCCGCCGTACGACCTGCTCGACGCCGTGCTGCGCGTGCTGGTCGACGGCGAGGGCTCGGTCGACGACGCGGTCGCCGCGTCGGGCGCGCCGCGCGAGACCGTGGTGCGCATCGCGCGTTTGGTCGACCGCGCGCAGTTCAAGCGCGACCAGGCCGCGATCATCCTCAAGCTGTCGCCGCGCGCCTTCGGCCGCGGGCGGCGCTACCCGATCCTCTCGGGATGGGAGTGGTGACATGCCGATCCGCGTGCTCCCGCCCGAACTCGTGAACCAGATCGCGGCCGGCGAGGTCGTCGAGCGCCCCGCGAGCGTGGTGAAGGAACTCGTCGAGAACTCGATCGATGCGGGCGCGCGCAGCGTGCTCGTCGAGGTCGAGGGCGGCGGCGCCGAACTCGTGCGCATCACCGACGACGGCGCGGGAATCCCCGAGTCCGAACTCCAGCTCGCGGTCGCCGCGCACGCGACGAGCAAGGTCGCGACGAGCGACGACCTCGCCGCGATCCACACCTTCGGTTTCCGCGGCGAGGCGCTCGCGTCGATCGCGAGCGTGTCGCGCTTCAAGATGCAGTCGTGCCAGCGCGGCGCTGCGAGCGGCGCCGAGATCGAGGTCGAGGGCGGCGCGATCCGCCCCGTGCGCCCCGCGCCCGCGCGACCGGGCACCGTGGTCGAGGTGCGCACGCTCTTCTTCAATGTGCCCGCGCGCCGCAAGTTCCTGAAGTCGGACGCCGCCGAGACCGCGCGCGTCACCGAGACGGTCGAGGCGCTGGCGCTTGCGCATCCGACGGTGTCGTTCGAACTCCGCTCGAACGGACGCCGTCTGCTCGAACTCCCCGCGACGGCCGAGCCCGCGAAGCGCACGCTCGATGTGCTTGGCTCCGAGCTCGAGCCAGAGCTCCTCGAGTTCGAGGAGCGCTTCCCCGAGCTCGGCGGCCTCGTCGTGCGCGGCTTCGCGGGCAAGCCCGGCATCGCGCGGCCTTCGTCGCGCGCGATCCGCATCCATCTCAACGGCCGCCCGATCATGGACCGCACGGTGCTGCACGCCGTGCGCGAGGCGTACCGCGGGCTCGTCGACCCGGCGCGCTCGCCGACGGTGGCGCTGATCCTCGAGCTCGACCCGCGCGAGGTCGATGTGAATGTCCACCCCGCGAAGAGCGAGGTGCGCTTCCGCTCGCAGTCGGCGGTGCATTCGGCGGTGCGCAAGGCGATCGAGCGCACGCTGCGCGCCGCGAACCTCGTGCCCGCGTTCGTGCCCGACGCGCTCCGCGCGCCCTCGGAGCCCTATGCGGGCCCGCGCGTGCCGCTCTTCGGCAGCGGATTCGCGTCGCGCGGAAGCGGGGGCGAGGGCGCGTCGCGGGCGGACTCCGACTTCAGCGCGTTCGCAGCGCTCGCGTCGGGCGTCGCCGAGCCGAAGCCGGCCGGCGCCGCGACCGGCGAGCCGGTCCTCGCGGGCGAGTTCCCGTACATCCAGCTCTTGAACGGCTTCGTCGTCACGGAGGACGCAGACGGCATCGTGATCGTCGACCAGCATGCGCTGCACGAGCGCGCGATGTTCGCGGCGTTCCTCGATCGGCTCGACCGCGGCGCGCTCGAGTCGCAGCGGCTGCTCGTCCCGATCGTGCTCGAGCGGAGCGCGCGCGAGGTCGAGATCCTCGGCGAGATCGCGCCGCTCCTTGCGCGCCTCGGCGTCGAGGCGCGCCCGTTCGGCCCGCGCTCGGTCGCGGTCGACGCCGTGCCCACGCTCCTTCACTCGCGCAACGCCGATGCAGGCGCCTTCGTCGGCGATGTCCTCGAGAAGGCGGTCGAGCACGGTTCGCTCGTGTCGCTCGAGGCGGCGCTCCACGAGATCGTCGACATGATGGCGTGCAAGGCCGCGGTGAAGGCGGGGGACTCGCTCTCGCCCACCGAGATCAAGAGCCTCCTCGCCATGCGAGAGTCGATCGAGCGCTCGACCGCGTGCCCGCACGGGCGGCCGACCTCGATCCGCATCGCGCGCGGCGAACTCGAGCGACGCTTCGGCCGCTCGTGAGGTCGGCATCGTGCTCGAGGGCGGCATCGTGCTCGTCGCGCCGCATCGCGGTCAGCGCGAGGCGTCATCCCCGCGCAGCACCTCGTTGAAGACGGTCTCGCCCGTCTCGAGCATGCGCTCGATGTACGGCCTGCAGATCCCGCAGCAGCTGCCGCAGCCATATCGGCGCGCGATCTGGTCCATCGTGGCGGGTCGCTCCTCGACCTTCCTCTTCAGGTCGCTGAAGCGGAGGTCGAAGCAGACGCAGCGGTCGATGACGAGATCGCCGCGACGCGCGTCGGATGCGGCATCCTCGCGCTTCGGCAGCTCCCTTCCCTCCGCATGTGTCGACGCGTCGTGTCCCATCGCGGCTCCGGAACCTCGTGTGGCAGAGATCAGCGCGGATCATACGAACGGTCGTCTGCGGAAAGGAAGCCGTTCCTCGGGAAACCCATGACCTCATCGAGGAGT
This sequence comes from uncultured Klebsiella sp., assembly GCA_964393015.1. GTDB lineage: Bacteria > Planctomycetota > Phycisphaerae > Phycisphaerales > SM1A02 > QWPT01. The sequence continues at coordinate 27,019 of CAYMSD010000016.1, read as the reverse complement.
TGCGGAGTTGCGTTTCCGCCTTCATGGCAGATGCACTCGCCGCGCACATGGCCGTCGAGGTACGCGACATGCGTGCATCCGCCGTGGCGGAACGCCTGCCCGCCCGCGTAGACCGTGGCGAAGTCTCCCTCGACCGTCGCGCTCGGCGCGCGCATGAACTTGTTCGCGCCTCCGCGCCAGCCGCCGTCGCCGAAGAGCGCGGTCGTGGCGGTGCGGCGGAAGTTGCCCGTCGCGAGGCCGCGGCGTGCGACGGCCCATCCGTCGCGCCACGCGCCGTTCGCGTCGAGCTCGGGGAATCTTCCCTCCGCGCCGATGTAGGTCGTGTTGTAGTTGTAGCCCGTGTAGGGATCCGCGCCGAAGGTCGACGGCCCGAGATAGTCGGGGCACTGCTGCACGGAAGTCGGGCTGGAGAGGTAGCTCCAGAGGATGCCCGGGCGGACCACGCCGCCGGGGTGCTGCTCATGATCCCACGCGCGGGTGACGAGGCCCGCGGGCGACATCTCGTAGAGGATCGCCGCGGGGTACCGCTCGGCGTTCTGCAGCGCGTAGGCCTGCGCCGCAAGCGCCAGCTGGCGGAGGTTCGACTGGCAGTGGCCCGAGCGGGCGTTCGCGCGCACGGCGCTCGTCGCGGGCACGATGAGCGACAGAAGGACGGACACGACCGCGATGACGACCAGCGTCTCGACGAGCGTGAGGCCGCGCGCGCGGCGGTGCATCGCGCGCGTCATCGCGTCGTTCCCCACGCGGCGAGGAGGATCGCGAGGTCCGACGCGGCGACCACTCCATCGCCGTCGAGATCCGCCGACGGGCCCTTGCCTCCGGCGATTCCCCATGCGGAGAGGAGCATGGAGAGGTCGCTCGCGCCGACCACCCCGTCGCCGTCGAGGTCGGCGGGGGAGCCGACCGGGCTGACGGCCGCGATCGCGTCGATCTCCGGCGACATCCCCGCGGCGCCTGGCCCCGTGATGCGCACGAAGCGCGCGCTCGAGAGCCCGAGCGCGCCGATGTCGATGCCCGCGCCGCCGCCCGAGCCCGCGTAGCGCTCGACCACTTCCTCGTGCGAGAGTCCGATGAGCGCGTGCAGGGTGATGCTCGGGTCGACCGGACGCGTGAAGTCGCTCTCGACCGCGCCCGCGACCGGCGAGAACGGCCCGACATCGAGATATCCAAGCGTGGGAAAGAGCCCGTCCGCGTCACGGCCGACGACGGTGCGCCAATCGAGGCCGTCCGCGCTGACGGCGATCGTGCCGCCTTCCGAGGCGAGGCCCGCGACGACCCCGAGCCCGAACGCGCCGTCCGTGAAGAAGGCGTTCCCGAAGACCAGGATGTCGACGCCGAACGGGTGGCGCGGGTCGTCGACGACCTCGCGGTCGAACGCGAGGATGAGCTCGCCTCCCACTCCGAGCGAGACGACTTCGTCGGGGCGGAACGCCGGTTGGAACGGCGTGACCGCGCCGGGAATCAGCCCCTCGCCCGTGAAGCGTTCGGGTGGGCCGAGCGCGACCAGCGGGTTGTTGAATCCGGCGACGGCGCCGCTCCCCGCCGTGTAGGCCACGACCTCCGACGCGAAGGGGAAGTCCGCGCGCGCAGGCGCTGCCGCCGCACAGGCGCACAGGCACGCGAGCACACCGCGGATGGCGAGGCGGTCGGCCCGTGGGAGGGCCAGCGCACGCGAGGGAGGGAAAGCGGACAGAAGGCTGCGCATCGTGCGCATGAGGCACTCCTTCCGGGAGCTCGCGCCCGGATCGGCTGCGCTCCGTTCCGGGAGCGCGCGGCGAGTGTCCGAACGGACACCGTCGTGCCTGGGCAGGTCTTCCGACTTCAGGGCCGCCAGAGGCGGCGTCGACTGCGCCTTCCCAGCCCGTGGGCCAGTGGCTGCCGCGCCTGGACCGGCGCGGCTGCATTCGACGGGATGCGTACATCCTCCTGTCACGGCGGCGCGACCGCGGCGGATTCTCACCGCCTTCCCTCGCCGCGACGCACGCGCGTCGCGACGCCGAAGCTGCCTTCGGGCGCCCAAGCGGCGCGAGTATACGGACCAACGCCTGTTGACGGGTTCTTGTCGCGGGCTGTACATTCCACAATCCGCCACGGAGCGACCTCCGAGCGGCCCCTAGGAGACCTCGATGCTGTTCCAGCCGACCGTGAATGCGTCTGTCCGCGCCCGCCGCACGCTCTCGACGATGCTCGTCGCGACGGGCCTCATTGCGACGGGGCTCCTCGCCACCGCGCCGACCGCGCTCGCGCAGGACGAGTCGGCCTCGGGCAGCGGCCAGCGCGACCTCACGGGCGTCGCCAAGGGCCTCTCGGACTTCGTGCACTATGTCCTGATCGGCAAGGCCGACCTGGCGCAGGCCGCGGCGGAGGCCGTGCTCTCCGCGAACGCGACCGACGCCGACCTCGCCAGCGTGGTCGACGAGCAGGGGCTCGGCGAGCGCCTCGACCGCGCCATCTCGCGCAGCCGCCTCATGGGCGAGGTCTCTGATCTCGCGACCCGCATCGAGGACCGCGTCGAGGACGGCCGCAAGCTTCTCGCCCGCAGCCCCGCGCGCATCGGCGAGGCGATCGAGATGCTGAACAAGACGCTCCGCGAGCGCATGATCGCCGAGGAGCGCATCACCGCGGCGGGCGAGTACGCCGTGCCCCAGCTCCTGAAGGTCCTCGTCGAGTCGCGCGACCCCGCGAAGGAGCTCGAGGCCGCGAAGGCGATCCGTCTCCTCGAGTCGAAGGCCGTGCTGCCGCTCGCGATGTCGCTTGCCGACCTCGATGCGTCCGGCCAGCGCAAGGTCGTCGCGCTCCTTGGCGAGCTCGGCCGCCCGCTCGCGATCCCCTTCATCCTCGAGCTCGGCGCCCGCGAGGGCACCTCGGGCGACCTGCGCGCGGCCTGCGATGCGGCCGTCACCCAGCTCGGCGGGCAGGCCCGCGATGTCTCCGCCCAGTTCACCGCGCTCGCCCGTCGGTTCTTCGACCGCGACGACACGCTGATCCCGAACCCCGCCGACAGCGTCAACAACATCTGGTCCTACGACGGCTCCGGCTTCGGCGGCCTCAACGCGTCGCCCGTGGCGACCTCCGTCTTCTGCGACGAGATGGCCAAGCTTCTCGCGCGTCGCGCGCTCGCCGCGGATTCCGCGAACACGGCCGCGCTTGCGATCTTCGTGGCCGCCGACCTCCGCCGCGAGAACACGCTCGGCGGCGACGCGGAGGCCCAGCGCTACAGCCCGCAGTTCTTCGCGACCGCCTCGGGCCCTTCGGTCTGCTCCGAGGTCCTCGGCATGGCGATCGACTCGCGCGACACCGCGCTCATCCGCGACGCGATCGCGGCGCTCGCCCAGACCGCAGGCGGCGATCTCCTCGTCGCCCAGTCGGGCCGCGCTCCGATGCTCGAGGCGCTCCGCTACTCCGAGCGCCGCGTGCGTCTCGATGCCGCGCTCGCGATCGCCGCGAGCAACCCGACCCAGAGCTTCGCGGGCGACTTCGCCGTCGTCCCGACGCTCGTCTCGGCGATCGCCGACACGGGCGCCACGCGCGTCGCCGTGATCGGCGGATCGATCGAGGACCGCCAGGCGATCGGTCGCCAGCTCTCCGAGGTCGGTCTCACGATGGTCGCAGACGCGGCGTCGTTCGACGAAGCGGAGGTGAGCGTCCTCAACGCCAACGGCGTCGATCTCGTGGTCGCCCGCGGCTCGGTCGACGAGGTTTCCGCAACGCTCGCCCGCGTCCGCGCAAGCGGCGCGACGAGCGCAAGCCCGGTGGTCGCGATCGCCAACGCGCTCGAGGAGTCCTCGGCGCGCCGCGCGTTCCAGGCCGATTCCGCGGTCGTCGTGTGGACCGAGGGCTCGACGGCCGACTCGTTCCGTGGCGCAGCCACCCTCGCGATGACGCGCGGCTCCGGTGGTGCCATCGAGGAGTCCGAGGCCATCGAGTACGCGGTGCGCTCGGCCGAGGCTCTCCGAGGCCTTGCCTTCGGCGGCAGCAAGATCTTCCCGCTCGCCGACGCCGAGCCCGCGCTCCTTCGTTCGCTTTCCGAACGCTCGGGTGGCCTGCGCATGCTCGTGGCCGAGGTGCTCGCGCTCATGGCGTCGCCTGCGGCGCAGAGCGCGCTCATCGATGCCGCCATCGGTGCCGAGGGCGAGGAGCAGATCCTGCTCTGCGATTACGCCGCGCTCGCGGCCCGCAGCGGCGGGGCGCAAGCGAGCGAGCGTCAGCTGGCTGCGCTGCGCGACCTGATCTCGGCATCCGAGGGTGCGACCGCGGACGCAGCGGGTCGGCTCTACGGCTCGCTCGACGCTGGCTCTGCCGAGGCCGTGAAGCTCATCACGAGATAAGGGCGGTCGCCGCGTGCTTTGAGCGGTCGCCGCGTGTTTGAGCGGTCGCCGCTGCGGCGGCTCCCTCTGGTGATGCATGCATTCTTTGGTGCTGCGGAAGCCATGCGTGCCCGCATGCTTCGGCATGCGGAACGGATGACGCCAGCCGTGC
>CAYMSD010000016.1:15874-22440 GCA_964393015.1 uncultured Klebsiella sp. | reverse complement strand
GAAGCCATGCGTGCCCGCATGCTTCGGCATGCGGAACGGATGACGCCAGCCGTGCGTTGAGCGGTCGCCGCTGCGGCGGCTCCCTGTGGTGCTGCGGAACGGCTGAACGCAGAAACGCCCGTCGGACGGAGTCCGAACGAAGTTCGTGCGCGGTCTGTGGAACGGGTTGCGTCAGGCGTCGCCTCAGACGGACTCAATGCCCGCCGAGGCGATCAAGCCGCGTGCGCTCAGTGCTCTTCGCCAGAGCAAGCAAGCTGCGAAGCAGGTTGCGAACGCTCACGAAAAGCCACCCATGGGATTTGAACCCACGACCTGCGCTTTACGAAAGCGCTGCTCTACCGCTGAGCTAGGGTGGCAGGGGCGGAGAAGCATACACCAAAACGCCACGCGCTGCGAGGGATGGTCCGCGGGCATTCGTCCGCGGCTCGGAGAGGGCGGATTGCGCGATCTCTGCGGATAATGCGGGGAAGTCCGAGAGATTTCTCGGGTCGTCGCCTTCCCTTGCCGACAAGGGAGAAGGTGGCTGCGCCGCGTGGACGCGGAAGGCGTTTTCGGGCTCGACCACCGCAAAGGGAGCGGTCGACGATGTCCCAGGAACTTCTGCGCACGACTCTGTCGCGTGCCTGCACGGCGGGCGCCGCGTTCGTGCTTGCGGCATGTGTCTCCGACGGGCCTCGCCCGCATCAGGCCGCATGCGTCGTCTCGCATCCCCACGCGCCTCATGCCGTCAGCCCCGGGGTCGTCCGCGCCTCGCCTCGCGCCGAGGGCTGTGGCCCACGCTGCTCGCACGAACCGGCGCCCGCGCTGCAGGCCGTCCCGATCGGCCCCGTGTCCTCCGGGATCTCTCCCACGCCGACTCGCCAGGCGCGCCCGAGCGACGGCCCGATCCAGCGAGGCGACTCGCTGCGGGTTCCACCCGCACTTCGCCCCTTCGTCGCCGTGGTCGAGGTCGACCAGACGCGGCTCCGCGCACTCGCGCAGGTCGGAGGCGGCATCCTCCGCGGCGTCCCGCTCGACCCGATGCGCTCCGTCGACCTCGCGCTTGTCCCCGTCGAGCCGTTCACCGAGGACGCACTGCTCGAGCGCGTTGGCGCAGGGCCCGTTGCCGCGACGCCGCTGTCGATCGACGGCGCGATCCTCGCAGGTGAAGTCCTCGGCATCGAGGAGAGCCGCGCGTTCCTCGCCTCGACCGCGGCGGGAACCTTCGGTTTCATCGAGTTCCCCGAGGAGACCATCATCATCTCGAGCGGCCGATTCGAACGCGGTCTCCCAACCGTCGCCTACAGCCTGCAGATGCTTCCGCCGGGCTTCATCGAGCAGCCGGCATGGACCTGCGAGGCCGGGACGGAAGCACCGGACGGTTCCGACGACGGGAACGCGGGCCCGGACCCCGGCTCCGACGAGGGCGTGGCGTTTCTCGGCGGCGGAGAGTGCCGCCAGATCCGCGTCGCCTACGACACGGACCACGAGTTCCTGCTCCTCTTCGGCGGGGACACCGATGCGGCCATCGGCTATGTCGGCACGCTCGCGGCCGCCGCCACCACGATCTTCAGCCGCGATGTCGACGCGCGTCTCTCGGCGTCGTATCTCCGTCTCTGGCTCACGCCGTCGGATCCATGGACAGCGACCAACCTCTCGACGCAGCTCAGCCAGTTCCGAAACCACTGGGTGAGCAACATGGGCGGAACATCGCGTGAACTCGCGCACTTCCTCTCGGGCCGAGGCCTCGGCGGCGGAATCGCGGATCTTCCGGGGCTCTGCGGCGGCACGAGCTTCGGCTACGGGCTCTCGTCGAACCTCGAGGGGTTCTTCCCGACGCCGCTCGAGGACAACAACGCGCAGAACTGGGACATCTACGTGGTCGCGCACGAGCTCGGCCACAACCTCGGGGCGATCCACACCCATTCGTTCGTGCCGCCCGTCGACGGATGCGGCCTCAGCCCCGCCGACTGCACCAACGCCTCGCAGGGCACGATCATGTCGTACTGCGCGTTCTGCGCGGGCGGCCAGGCGAACATCGTCCTCTCGTTCCATCCGCAGAACATCGCCGCGATGAACTCCTACCTCGCGAGCCTCGGCTGCAGCTACACGGGCGCGGCGCGCGCGCCCGTCGCGGTCGCCGACGCGGCCACCGCCTATGCGGGCGTCGCGAAGTCGATCGATGTGCTCGGGAACGACTTCCCGTTCAACTGCGAGGACATCGTGATCGAGTCGTTCACGGCGGTGACCGCCGCGGGCGCGACCGTGACGCGCGCATCGAGCACGGGCCCCGAGAGCTACGACCTGCTGGTCTACGCGCTGCCGGCGGGCTCGGCGTTCACGGGTGCGGACACGGTGAGCTATCTCCTCCGCGACACATCGGGCCAGACTGCGACGGGCACGCTGACCGTGACCGTGGAGACGCTGCGCGCGCCTGAGAACCCCGTCGACACCGATCCCGGCCTCGCGGCGGGCTACTACGCGCTCTCTTCTCCGACCGCGCTCCCGAACTTCGCGGCGCTCGAGCCATATGCGACGGGAACCGCGGCGACGCTCTCGTTCAACCCGACAAGCGGCGCCTTCGCGGGAAGCGGCCGATCGGACAATGTCGGAGCCGTCTTCCAAGGCTGGGTCGATGTGCCCGCGTCGGGCGGCTGGACCTTCACGCTCGCCTCGGACGAGGGATCTCGCCTGCTGATCGGCGACACGGTCGTCGTCTCGCACGATGGCCTCCACGCGTTCACGGCCCGCAGCGGTTCCATCGGTCTTGCGGAAGGGCGCCACGCCTTCCGCGTCGAGTACTTCGAGCGCACGGGCACGGCGGGCCTCGTCGCGTCCTGGGAAGGGCCCGGGGTCGCGTTCGCTGCGATTCCCGCCGCCAACCTGTGGCAGGGCGGTCGCATCTCGCCGGCGGACTTCAACCAGGACGGCGCCGTCGACGCGGCCGACCTCACGCTGCTTCTCGGCGACTGGGGCCTGCCGAGCTCGCCCTACGACCTCACGGGCGACGACCGCGTGACGGCGCCCGACCTGAGCGTCCTGCTGTTCGAGTGGACGGGCTGACGGCGTTCACGGAGCCGTGGGCGAGCACACGATCCGCCGCGCGGACGCACCCGGAAGAAGCGGGAAGGGGAGGCCGTCCTGCCATGGCCGATGCAGGCTACGGAAGTGCGGAGAGGTGGGAAGGCCGCTCTGCCCCGCGGGCGTGACGAGGATTCCGTCTTCAAGATGCGATGGCGAGATGGACGAACGCTGGCTCGCGCCGAACGAAGGCGTCTGCACGCGCACGGTGGTCGGATGACCTGGAAGCGGGGCGCTCGGCATCGCCGCGAGGCGCGCGGCCGCCCCGAGCGCGTCGGCCGCCGGATGGCGCATGGAAAGTCTGTTGCGATCTCCTCGTGTGACGAACATCGGCGCGCCGTCCGCACCACCGGCCGCGGTCTTCGCCTTGCGTTCGGCCGTGCGCGCTTCCTTCACAAGCGACGCGTCTGCCGCGCGCGCGAGCCACGCGCGGGTCGCCGCCGTCCATGCGTCGGCCGCTGCGGGTTCGCCGCAGAGGTTTGGCGCCCTCGACTCGAGCGACCGAAGGAGCGCCTCGTCGTCGATCGCAGCGGCGGCCTCGCGCGGCGAGAGCCCCGCGCGCGCGCCGTCGTCCGTCGCAGCGAGCCACCCCGCGAAGGCGAGCGCCATCTCGCGGCGGAACCCGTCGAGGAGGACGGGCGCGGAGGACTCCGCCGTGACGGCACCGTCCCATGCGGCAAGCGCGCGACGCGCGGACTCCGACCGCTCCGCGAGCGGCTCCGCGCCGAGCGCCGCCAGGATCGCGTCGCGCCAGCGGAGAAGCCGGGGCGAACGCACGTCGAGCTGCACGCCGTGGAGCGCCTCCTCGTCCCAGTCCGCCCGCGCGGCGAGGAGCTCGCGGAGGCGGTGCGCGCGGTCGCCGTGCGCCTCGTCCCCGCCAAGAACGCCACGAAGCGCGCCCTCGGGCGCGATCGGAAGCTGGTTGCCGCTCGTCAGGACTCCGCCTGCAGGGTCGACGACGATGGGCTTCTCGTCCGCGGGAATCGACCCGCGCCACGCGGGCGCCTCGCGCCAGTCGACGATGCGCGGCGTCGGCGCGTCGCGCAAGGGAAGGCTTCCCGAGATCGTCCATCCGATGCGGCCGTCGCTGCTTGCGACGAGCACATTCTGCGGCGGACCCTGCCAGCGGCGCGCGCACTCGAGCGCGGACTCGAGCGTGGTGGCCTCGCACATGTCGAAGAGCCCGAAGTCGATCGCCGCGTCGAGGAGGATGGGAGAGCGGATCGCGAGGAGCCGACCGTCGGGAAGCGTGGCCACGACGGGGCCGTACGCGGTCGAGAGCGTCTCGATCTCGCGCGCGGTCGGGCCGCTGCCGAGCACCACGGTGCGTCGGACGATCGGCGCGGGACCGTTCGGCGTGTGATGGAGGTCGGGCGCCTCCGCCGTGCGCTCCACGAGCACGAGGTCGCAGAGATCCGCGGTCAGGTTGGTGAAGCCCCACGCGACATGCCCGTTCGTCCCCTGGACGAGGAGCGGCACACCTGGAAGCGAGAGCCCGACGAGGCGTCCCGTCTCCCATTGGAGATCGACGCGGTACCAGAAGTTCGGCGCCATGAGCGCCAGGTGCATGTCGTTTCCGACGATGGCGCGACCGTCGCGCGTGCGCGTGGCGGCCACGGCGAAGGCGTTCGAGCCCGGCTGCGTGGCCGGCTTCAGCGCGTCGCCGGCGTCGCTGCGCGGCCCGGTGTCGCCCGCGCCGCGCGGGCGCAGATCGAGCGCGTCGACCGATGGCAGCGCAGGCGCCGCGGGCGAGGGGCTTCCGTCGATCGTCATGTCGAGCACGCTCCGGCTCGAGGTCAGGAACGCGGCGACAGGCTCCGCAAAGGCCCGATGAAGCGGCGTCCGCGCGCGGTCGGCGCGGTCCGAGCCATCGAGGTAGAGCGCCATCGCGAGCTGGACAAGCATCGAGTCGACAGGCGTCCACGGCTCGCATTCGACCTTGAGCAGCTGATGCTCGAAGGGCTTCGCCGCAGCGAGCTGTGCGTTCACGCCTGCTGCGTAGGCCTCGAGCAGCGCGCGATGCCCGTCGGGGAGGCGCGCCACGGCCTTCTCCGCGACGGAGCGAAGCCCGAGCGCCGCGGTCGCGCGGTCGCGCTCGACCGCCTCGGGGATCAACCGCCCGATCTCACCCGCCGGCTCGCGACGCGCGAGATCCATCTGGAGAAACCGCTCCCGCGCGTGGAGCCACCCTTGCGCGCAGGCCGCGTCGCGGAGCGACCTCGCCCGGATCGTGGGGATGTCGAACGAATCGAGGTCGATCTCGACGGGCGCGACGAGCGGAGGAAGCACCGTGCGGGTGGGTTCGAGCGCGTCCGGGCGGGGTGCTGCCGCGAGGACGAGCGCGGACACGACGGAGAGCGTGCAGTGAGGCATGGTGGCTGGCCCGACGGCGCTTGCGGCCGCAACGGGTTCGTGTAGCGTATCCCCCGGCGGGCGCCGTGGCCGCCGTGGCCTGGTTCACACGGGATCGCAAGACTTCGGAGGTGGCATGCATCGACGCGACGCGCTTGGAGTCCTCGGGCTGGCTTCGCTTGGCGGACTCGTGAGCCACGCCTTCGCCGCGGCGCCGCCTCTTGCGCCGGCCCAGCAGGGGGCCGCGAAGACCGCGGGTGCCGAACCGCGCAACCCGATCTCGCTCGCGCAGTGGTCGCTGCATCGCCGTTTCGGCTTCGGCAAGCCCGGGGAGCGCGCGAAGGACCCTGCGGATCCGATGGACTTCGCCAGGATCGCGCGCGAGGAGTTCGGAATCTCCCTCATCGAGCTCGTGAACTCGTTCTACCGTCCGCGCATCGGCGAGAAGGGACTCGCGGCGGAGATGCGCAGGCGCTTCGACGACGCCGGGGTCTCCACGCTTCTCATCATGTGCGATGGCGAGGGTCTCTGCGGCGCGGCCGACGATGCCGCGCGCGCCACCTTCGCGTCGAACCATGTCAGGTGGCTCGAGCTGGCGAAGGCCCTTGGCTGCCATTCGATCCGCGTCAACGCGATCGGCGAGGGCGACGCCGCCGAGCAGTCGAAGCGCTGCGCCGACGGACTTGCGAAGCTCGTGGCCGTCGCGAAGCCGTTCGGGCTCTCGGTGATCGTCGAGAACCACGGCGGGCTCTCCTCGGACGGCAACTGGCTCGTCGGCGTCATCAAGGCCGTGAACGACCCCGCGTGCGGCACGCTGCCCGACTTCGGCAACTGGCGCGATGCAAGCGGGACGCTCGTCGACCCCGTGCGCAACCTCGAGCTCGTGATGCCCTACGCGAAGGCCGTCTCCGCGAAGAGCTACGACTTCGACGCGAACGGCAACGAGACGCTGCTCGACTACAAGCGCCTGATGGAGGTGGTCCGCGCCGCTGGCTACCGCGGCGCGGTCGGAATCGAGTACGAGGGCAGGCGCCTGAGCGAGGCCGACGGAATCCGCGCCACGAAGGCGTTGCTCGAGAGCTGAGCGTGCAGAGGGGGCCCGACGGGGCTTCGCCTCGGGGCCGCTGCACTCAAGCGCCTCGAGGATCGACGAC
>CAYMSD010000016.1:0-15774 GCA_964393015.1 uncultured Klebsiella sp. | reverse complement strand
TCAACGACCGCCTCGAGGATCAACGACCGCCTCGAGGATCAGCGACCGCTGAAGAAGCCCTTGATCGCGTGCACGGTGACGGCGCGTCCGATCGCCGCGATCGACTCCGTGAGCGGGATCTCCTTCGGGCAGACCTTCACGCAGTTCTGCGCGTTGCCGCAGTCGTTCACGCCACCCTTGGCCATCAGCACATCGAGGCGCTCCGAGGCGAGCGCGGCGCCCGTCGGGTGCGCGTTGAAGAGCCGCGCCTGCGAGATCGCGTGCGCCCCGATGAACTCGCCGTCCCACTTCGACGCGTCCTCCTCGAGGTTGAACTGAGGGCACGCCTCGAGGCAGCACGCGCAGGTCATGCAGGTCGAGAGCGTGTAGCGCGTCTCCTGGTTCGCGGGCGTGTCCTTCGGGCCTGCGCCAAGGTGGTAGGTGCCGTCGATCGGCACCCACGCCTTCACGCGCTCGAGGTTGTGGAAGGCGCGCGAGCGGTCGACCGCGAGGTCGCGCACGACGGGGAACTTCGACATCGGCTCAAGGGTGATGGTGCCGTCGGGGCCGACGACCTTGTCGACGAGCGCGGAGCACGAAGGCCGCACCTTGCCGTTGATCACCATCGCGCACGAGCCGCAGACCTCCTCGAGGCAGCCCGAGTCGTAGCAGACGGGAGTCGTGGCCTTTCCGTCGGCCGTCTTCGACATGCGCGCGATCTGCTGAAGGCAGGCGATGACATTCGAGCCGGGCTCCGCGTCGACGACGAACTCCTCCCAGCGCGGCGCCTCTCCCGGGCGGTCCTGCCGCTTGATGCGGAAGCGGACCGTGCGGTTGGCGTTGGCGGCGGGGCGGGGGGCGCTCTGGGTGTCGGAAACCATGGCGAGTTCTCGGAGGGGGCGATGATAGTCGGATTGCGGCCCGTGCGGCGCGTCGGAGGCGCCATGCTTGCGCGAACAGGGCGCGTCTCGGCTGCGTTCGCACAGACCCTTCAGGACGCACCCGCCAAAGCGCCGATAGAACCGCACCGTGGCAGAGCCCCGAGCCATCCTCAAGTTGATGCGCCCAGGCGACTGGACGAAGAACAGCTTCGTCCTGCTCGCGTTCATCTTCTGGGCCGCGAACGCGGTCCGCACGGCGTCTGCGGACGAACTCGTCGGGCGGGGGCTGGATGCGCTCCTCGCGTTCGCGGCGTTCTCGTTCGCAGCGAGCGGGTTCTACGCGATCAACGACGCGCTCGACGCGGAGAAGGACCGCCAGCACCCCGTGAAGCGGCGGAGGCCCGTGGCGTCGGGCGCCGTCTCCCGCGGGTTCGCCGTCGGGCTCGGCATCGCGCTCGAGCTCGCCGCGGTTGCGGTCGCCGCCATCGTCTCGCGGGAGCTCGTCGTGGCGATCGCGCTCTACGGCGTCCTTCAGGGCTTCTACAACGCGAAGCTGAAGCGCGTCCCCGTCGTGGATGTCACGACGATCGCAACGGGATTCGCGCTGCGCGCCGCCGCGGGCGCCGTCGCGATCGATGTCAGGATCAGCGTCTGGCTCGTCCTCTGCGTCTTCTTCCTCTGCCTCTACCTCGGGTTCATCAAGCGGACGTGCGACTTCGTCAGCGCCGACCGCGCGGGCAGCGCGTGGAAGCCGTCGGCCGACTACCGCGGCCGCGACGAGCTGCAGTGGCTGCTGGGGCTCTCGGCCGTGATGACCATCCTGATGTACCTCTCGTATGCGCTGAGCGAGCACGCGCAGGCGCTGTTCGGCTCGCGCGCGACGGGCATCGCGCTGCTGACGCCGCTCGTCCTCGTCTCGATCCATCGATTCTGGCGCCGCGCGAACGAGGGAAGCTCCGACAGCCCGCTCGAGGCGCTGCGCACCGACGGCGTGCTTCTCGCGACGATCCTCCTCTTCGTCGCGCTGCTCGGCGCCGTGCTCTTCGTGCCCGCCGTGGGCGCCATGCTCGACGGCGTGTTCCTCGCCCACGCGTCGGCGGGGGGCGCGCCGTGACGGCCGCGGCCATCGGGCGACGCGAGATCCTCACGGCCGCGTTCATCGCGGGCGCGCTGCACGGCGCGCTTGCGCTTGCAGGGGTGTTCGCGGGGCTCGAGGGCACCTACGCCCACTCCGACCAGGTGGCCTACCACGCGCCGACGATCGCGAAGATGGCGGCGGAGATGCCGAGTCCCGTGCTGTCGGACTACCAGTCCGCGACCGCGCCCGGCTTCCACATCGTGATGTCCGCGCTCACGGCGCTTGGTGCGGAGGCGACGGTGCTCCGCGCGCTGAACGCGCTCTTCGGCGCCGCGCTCGTGGCGTTCGCGACGGCCCTCGTCGGCGCGCGCGCAGGTGGGGCGGCCGCACTCGCTTTCGGAGCCGCGCTCGCGCTCTCGCCCTACACGCTGAACCCTTCGATCTGGCTCGCCACCGACAACCTCGCGACGCTGTTCCTGCTGGGGGCCTTCGCTGCGGCGCTTCCGCTTGCCGCAGGCCGCGCCCCGCGTGCGGTGGTCGCGGGGGCGGCCGCATCGATCCTCGCGGTCGCGGCGGTCGGCGTGCGGCAGATCATGGCCTATGCGGCCGCGTTTCCGGGCGCCGCGATCGTGGCCCGGTCCTGCGCGGAGCGGCGCATGCCGAGCGTGGGCGCGCTTCTCGCGGCGGCCGTCGCGGTCGTGCCCGCGCTTGCCCTCGTCGCGTTCCTCGCGTGGCTCTGGGGCGGGCTCGTGCCGCCGTCGTTCCAGCAGTACCACGGAAGCGGCGGCAACCCCGCGACGCCCGTCTATGCGCTCGCGCTCGTCGGAATCTGGGGGCTCGCTGCGTTCATCGGGATCCCCGGCTTCCTGCGCGAACTGCTCACGCCGCGCATCGCGCTCGTCGCCCTTCTCGCGGGCGCCGCGTGCTGCCTCGTGCCGTCGAACTATGTCGTCCATGTCCGCTTCGGCGGCGTCCTCTGGACGATCGCTTCGAAGTTCCCCGCGGTGATGGAGCGTTCGCTCCTCCTCGTGCCGCTCGCGGCGCTCGGCGCCGCCGCGATCGGGGCGTATCTCAGGCTCTGGTCGCGCACGCAGGACACGGCGGCGCGCGGGATGGGCGTCTACGCGCTCCTCGCCCTCCTCGGAAGCGTGGCTGCGCAGACCGCGAACAGCCAGTGCTTCGAGCGCTACCTGCAGCCGCCTGTCCTCGTCTTCACGGCGATCGCAGCCACGGCGCTCGTGGGCCGCGGCTACCGCGCGTGGCCGCTCGTGGCGGCTGCGGTGCTCTCTGCCGCGCTCTCCGCGCTGAACATCCTGCGCGGCGGCGCGTGAGCGGTCCCGTCGGCATCCGCGCCGAGGCGTCGCGGCTCAGCCGCCGACCTTGCCGTAGGTCCGCGCGCGGGGCTGGACGAGCGGCAGGTCGTACGGCTCGAACGAGATCGACGGACGCGAGCTCTCGGGGTCGAACCGCGCGACGGTCGTCTTCATGAAGTTCGCGTCGTCGCGCTGCTGGTAGTCGGTCCGGAAGTGGCTGCCGCGCGACTCCTTGCGCTCGAGGCCGCCCTCGATCATCGCCTCGGCGAGGATGAGCATGTCGCCCGTCGCGCGCGCGAACGAGAGGTTCTGGTTCGTCCAGAGGCCCGTGTCGGAGATCGAGATGCGCTTGAAGCGCTCGCGCAGCTCCGCGAGCTTGACGCGCGCCTGCATGAGGCGCTCCGCGCTCTTGACGACGGTGCTCGCGGCCGTCATCTCCTCGCCCATCTCCTTCGCGATGGCGTACGGGTTCTCCGTGCCCTTCGACTCGATCAGGCGCTGCTGCCTGTCCTCCTCGACCCTCTCGTTGTTCGAGAAGACGGAGGCGTCGGTCGATTCAGAGGGGTTCTTGCGGTCGCGCGCGTAGTTCGCCACGCCTGCGCCGCAGAAGAGGCCGTCGAAGATGCAGGAGAGGAGCGCGTTCGCACCGAGGCGGTTCGCGCCGTGGTACTGGTAGTTCGCCTCGCCGAAGGCGAACAGGCCGTCGATGTTCGTCATCATCGAGTTGGGTGCGCCGTACACCATGCCCTTGCCGTCGGGCTTCGCGGTGTAGGTCGTCCAGAGGCCGCCCATCGAGTAGTGGACGCCCGGGAAGATCTTCATCGGAAGCTCGGCCGGGTCCTCGCCGACGAACTTGCGGTAGATCTCGATGATGCCTCCGAGCTTGCGCTCGAGATACTCGCGGTCGAGGTGCGTGAGGTCGAGGTAGACCATGTTGCCGCCGCCGACGCCGAGGCCGTCCTTCACGCAGATCTCGAAGATCTCGCGCGTGGCGATGTCGCGGGGCACGATGTTCCCGTACTTCGGATAGCGCTCCTCGAGGAAGTAGTAGCGGTCCTCGACGGGGATCTGGCGCGGATCGCGGTTGTCGCCCTTCTTGCGGGGAACCCACACGCGGCCGCCTTCGCCGCGCGCAGACTCGCTCATCAGGCGCAGCTTGTCGGAGCCGGGGATCGAGGTCGGGTGGACCTGGATGAACTCGCCGTTCGCGTACCACGCGCCGAGCTGGTAGCAGCGGCTCGCCGCGCCGCCCGTGCACATGACGGAGTTGGTGCTCTTTCCGAAGATGAGCCCGTTGCCGCCCGTCGCCATCACGACGGCGTCGGCGCGGAAGGCCTTGATCTGCATCGAGCGGAGGTCCTGCGCCACGATCCCCTGGCACGATCCGTTCGCGTCGAGGATCGGGCGGAGGAACTCCCAGTGCTCGTACTTCTTGACCTTGCCTTCGCTCTCGTAGCGGCGGACCTGCTCGTCGAAGGCGTAGATCAGCTGCTGCCCCGTCGTGGCGCCGGCGAAGTGGGTGCGCTTGTAGAGCGAGCCGCCGAAGAGCCGCAGGTCGCGCTGGCCCTCGAAGGTGCGGTTGAAAGGCACGCCCATCCTGTCGAGGAGGTCGATGATGCGCGGCGCCCAGTGCGCCATCTCGTAGACCGGCGGCTGGTGCGCGAGGAAGTCGCCGCCGTAGATCGACTCGTCGAAGTGCTCGTACTCCGAGTAGCCCTGCTGGCGCGCGATCTCGTTGCAGGCGTTGATGCCGCCCTGGGCGCACACGGAGTGCGAGCGCTTCACGGGAACGATCGAGAAGAGGTCGACGGAAAGCCCTGCTTCGGCGATGCGCACGGCCGCCGAGAGTCCTGCGAGTCCTCCGCCGACGACGATCACGCGGCGCTTGGTTGGTGTTGCCATGGGAGGGTCCTGCTTCGTTTCTTGGTCGAAGGGTGTGGTTCTGCGTGGGTCTCGGGTTCGCGCGTCGGGAGCGGCGCGATTCGCGTCAGCCCGCGTCTCCGGCGGGTGCGAGGACGGCGACTTCCGTCTTCATGCGGTTCTCGATCTCCTCGGCCTTCGCCGGGTCGAGGGTGGTGAACCCGACGATCGCCGCGACGCCGGCGCCCGCGAGGCCGAGGCCGACCGCGGTGCACACGACGCCCCAGCGCTGCTGCGCCTGCTTGCTGATCGTCAGGCCCCATGTGATCGCCGCCGTCCACAGGCCGTTCGCGAAGTGGAAGACGAGGGCGAGCACGCAGACGAGATAGAACGCAGCGTTGAAGTAGGGGAAGAGCCCGCCCTGGAGGTGGATCGCGGTCGTGCTGGCCGCGTTGTCGGGGTCGAACGACGGCATGATGCCGCCGTAGGTCCAGCCCCAGCGGAGGCTCGAGATGTGCATGAAGAGGAAGAGGACGCCGATGTAGCCCGTGATGCGCTGCGCCGCGTAGCGCCAGTTGGCCTGGTAGCCGTAGCGGTCGGTGTTCACGCGGCCGCTGCGGGCGAAGTAGACGCCGAGGATCGAGTGATAGGCGATCGGGAGCCAGAGGACGAAGATCTCGATGAAGATCAGCGCGGGCAGGTTGTGGATGAAGTCGACCTCGTGCTGGAAGGTCGCGACTCCGCCCGCGTTGTCGCCAAGGTGGGCGTACTTCCCGCCGTTGAAGACCTCGCCCCACATGATCGAGGAGTTGGTCGTGAGGTGGGGGATCAGGAAGACGCCGATCGGAAACACCCCGCTCAGCGAGTGGAGCCGCCGCAGCAGGTGGTAGTGGCGCTCGAGAAAGGGGAGCTCTGTCTTGGGTCGTGCTGTCTCGGACACGGGTTCGGCCTCCGACGGTGGTGGATCGCGGAGTATAGAAGATCGCGGCGAGTTCCATCGACTCGGATGCGATGCAGGGCCGCGGGTGTTGCGGCCGCGGCAGCGTGCGCGGTGAACGCGTCAGTCGGGGATGATGAGGCCGCTCGGGCGCTGGCCCGCCGTCTCGCTCGACGCGGTCTTGCCGATGCTTCCGACGACGCCGAAGCCGTCGACTCCAAGGCCGGCCGCCCCAGAGCCGTCGGCTCCGCCCGCGGCGGCGGCGCCCGCCTGCTCGCGCTGCATCTGCGACGCGACGAGCCGGGCGATCTGCACGAACCGCGCCCGCAGATGCGCGAGCACCTCGGTCAGCTCCGCGGATTCCTCGGTCGAGAGGTTCCCCTTCGTCTTCTCCTCGAGCACGCCGAGGAGATCGATCGCGAACTGCGCGCCGACCACATCGATCACCACGCGGCCCGTCTGCGGGTCGCCATAGGCGCCGAGTCCCATCATGGCCTGGCTTGCGAGCGTGGCGACGAGCGTGCGGAAGTCCGCCGGGGGCATCTCGCCGGCCGCTTCACCCCCGTGCGCCGACGCGCCGCGGGCGGCCTCGCGCTCCGCGAGGCGCTCCTTCTCGGCCTGGGCCTGCGCCTTCCAGTCGGAGTCGATGTGCAGGCGGGGGCCGTCGCCACCGGGAGAAGCTTCGTCGGTCATGCCGCGAGAATAGCCTCACCGCGCCCCGCCGTGGCATGGTCTCTGTAGGATTCCAGCATGTTGCGTCCTCGGCCAAACCCGATCCTGCTCGGCGTCCTCGGGTCGATCTCCGCGCTGCTTGCGGGCTGCGGGTCCCCCGACGCACTGCGGTCGACAAGCGTGTCGCTGTCGGACTTCTCGGCGCCGCGCGCGGGGATCGTTCCCGATGCGGTCGTGATGGATCCGCGCGTGCTCGATGGCTCGATGGAGGATCCCGAGTCCGGCGACGCTTCCGCGGGCGGGCCCGACGGGGCGCAGGTCTCGGTTGCGGACGACGGTGCGCCGCGTCCTGATGGGTCCTCGCGTGGCATGAACCGCGTTGACCGAGGCTCCGTTCCCGCGCGGGCCATGGACGAGTCGCGCGTCTGGCCGGTCGAGTCCCTCGTCGGACAGGTGAACGGCCGGCCGATCTATGCGGAGGCTTTCTTCGAGCCCATCGCCGACGAACTCCGCGTGATTGCGGCGGGCGCCGACCGTGCGCAGGCACGGCGCACGCTCGAGGCCGTCGTGGTGCAGCGGTTCAAGGCCGCCGTCGACAGCGAGCTTGTCGTCGCCGAGGCCGAGTCGCAGCTGTCCCCGGAGCAGCAGGCGGGCGTCTTCGCGTGGCTGCGCTCGCTGCAGGAGGAGACGATCGCCCAGAGGGGCGGCATCCGCGCCGCCGCCGAGGCCAGCCTCGAGGAAGAGGAGGGCGGCTCGATGGAGGAGTTCCTGCGGATCACGCGCGACACGCAGCTTGCGCGGCGACTGCTGAACCAGCGCATCGAGCCTCGCGCGATCGTGAGTTGGCGCGATGTCGAGCAGGAGTACGAGCGGCGACGCGCGGAGTTCAACCCCCGACCCCGCATCCGGATCGGGCGCATCCGCCTCAACGCGCAGGATGATGCCGCGACGGTCGAGCGCGTGAGGGCGCGGGTCGCCGAGGGGCGCGACTTCGCCGCGATCGCGGCCGAGCTCGAGGCGCCCGATGGCGGGCTCTGGAACACCTTCGAGCTCCCCGAGGACGGAATCGCCGGCCTCGAGTTCTCCGACGCCATCAAGAGCCGCCTGGAGGGGCTCGCCCAGGGCGCGGTGAGCCGTCCGATCGAGTCGCGCGACTTCGTGTCGTGGTACGCGGTGATCGACATCGACACGCCGGAGGCGCGGTCGATCTACGACGCCGATGTGCAGCTGTCGATCGAGGATGAACTCCGTGCCCGGCGCAGGATCATCGAGCGCGAGCGCTACTACCAGAGCCTTCGCAGCCGCTGGGTCACGGACGACATCTCCCGCATCGAGCGCAAGCTCGTCGAGATCGCGCTGCAGCGCTACTGGCAGTGAGCGTCTCATCGGGCGACCTCGCGCTCGAGGAGCGACGTGACCCGCCGTGAGACCATGGCCGCTCGGCCCGTGCCCTCGACTCCGACGAGATCGACGCGGATGCGACGGACGCGCGCGAGACGCGGGGGGTCCCCGCGTGCGCCCCGGCCCGTGCGGGCGCGACGCACGCAGTCCTCGAGGTCGCACACGAGCCTCCAGAGCACCTCGCGCTTGCGCGCATCGACTCGCTCGAGCGCGTCCCACGGTCCGGCCGCGCGCTTCACCTCGACCAGCACGAGCAGCGCGCCATCGGGACTGAGCGCGAGGAGGTCGGCTTCGTCGCGCCGATCGCGCGGGCTCCTCCAGTTCCTCGCGACCACCCGCATTCCGAGCGCGCGCAGGAAGCGCTCCGCCCTGCGCTCGCCCGGGTCGCGCGTGGCCCTCGGAGCGGCGAGCCGCGCCGCATGGACGAGATGCGCCAAGCCGAGGCCAAGCCCATCGACGCGGAGCGTCTGCGCCACCGCACCGAGCGCGCGAAGCGCGGCGGCAAGACGGCCTCGCCGCCCCGCGGCGGAAGTCGCCGTCGGCGGAACTCTCCCCTGCATGTTGGCTTCAAGCATGGCTTCTCCCCGCAGGCGAGTGATCTCACCTGCAAGGCCGCATCATGCCATGCGAAACGACCACATCGCCCGAACACCGCATTTCTGCAGGACGGATTTCGTGGAAATCCGCATGTGCAACCGTCGCCCCGGCGGGGCGACCCCGTCGCACACCGTCGCACACCGTCGCACCCGTCGCACACCGTCGCACCCGTCGCACACCGTCGCAGACCGTCGGCGACGGCCCGTGATCAGTTCTTGACGGGGATGTCGAGGTTCGAGCTGGCGATCCAGCGGTCGCCAAGCTTGACGCCGACGATCTTGCGGCCGACGGCGGGCGTGAACAGGGCGAAGAGGTCGTCGACGCCCGCGCTCGCGAGGTTCGGGTAGCTGCCGATCTTGAAGAACTTGCCCGCGCGCTCGAGGTTGATGATGACGCGGCGGTCGCCGCCCTTCATCGCGTGAAGGTAGCCGATCGGGCGGTAGAGGTTGCCCGCGTCGTCGACGAGCGCGAGCTCGGCGTCCTCGCCGACCTCCTCGCGGGTCTTCGTGCGGTCGTTCCAGAAGTCGATCGAGTTGCGCGAGCCGCGGGTCAGGTTGAGGCGCACCACACGCGTGTTCGGCGGTGCCCAGATGCCCTTCACGACCACGCTCTTGTTGCCCTGGAATCCGCCCGTCTCGTACTCGCCCGTGCCTGCGAAGAGGTAGTTCGTGTCCTTGACCTCCATCGCGCCGAGGTTGTTGAGGTTGGCGTTCGCGGGCATGATCGAGTCGTTCACGACGAGATCGTCGCTCGAGATCGCGGGCGTGCCCGCGGGGACCTCGACGGAGCCGGTGCGGCCGCCGCGCTGCATCGCCACCGCGTCCTGCTCGTTCGACTCCTGCGCGATCGCGGGGAAGTCGAGGCGAAGGCCCATCGCGTGAAGGAACTTGGGCGTCGAGGGGAAGTTGGTGGCGGGGTAGATGAGCGTCACGCCGAACGAGGTCGTGCCCGCGGGGGCCGTGATGTAGTTCGACAGGTCGTCGAAGCGGTAGAGCGTGCGGCCGCCGCCCGAGTTGGGCTGGGTCCAAGCGACGGGGTAGGCGATGGGAGTGACTCCGCCGCGCCGCTCGCCGACGAGGCGAAGTTGCGAGGCCGAGATCGCGAAGCCCTGGCCGAAGTCGCTGGCACCCGGCTCGAGGTTGAGGTCGACCACATAGGCGCGCATCGGCGGGAGGTTGCCGAGCGTGTACGAGCCGACGAGGATCGCCTTGTCGAGTCGGATCGAGCCTGGCTTCGCGACGGTGCGCGAGAGGCGCCCTGCCTTCACGAAGGTGTCGCGGACGAGCGCGAACGACTGGCTGCCCAGGTCGGGCTGCATCGACGCAAGCGTCGGCGAGGTGAGGGTCGGGGTCATCGAGCCCTCGGAGACCCACGAGAAGAAGCCCGCCGTGATGTCGTGCGCGGGCACCCAGAACGGGTTGGCCTTGAGGTCGGGCTGGCCCTTCGCCGTCGAGGTGCGGATCACGCCCTTCACGCCGAGGATCTCGGTGGTCGAGTGGGTGTGACCGACGCCGATCAGCGTGATGCCGACGGTGAGGATCGCGGCGGCGAGACCAACCACGCCGCCCGCGCCGAGGTTCACGACCTGCGGGAAGTTGAGGTTGTCGGGCGCCAGCTTGTCGGCGGCGACGCGCAGGATGAAGAGATAGATCGCGAACGGCAGCAGAAGCGCCACGCCCCATGCGTAGGGCACGAGCCAGTCCTGCGAGAGGCAGAGCCCCGCGATCGGCTCCCAGGTCGCGAAGGCAAGCACGCCCGCGGCGAAGACGCACACGAGGTGCAGGATCGCGCTGAAGAGGCCCTGGTTCGCCCACCAGTACGCGATCAGCAGGATGAACCCGATCACGAGGATGTTGAAGACTGTTTCCATGGTCGAATCTCTGTCGCTGTGCTGCGTGTTGTCTGGGGGGTTCGTTCGATGGGGGCGAGGCCGTGGCGCGGTCGGCGCCGGTCAGCCCTTCGCGGGCGACTTCCCGCCGGGAAGCGGGGGGGCGCCTGCCGGAAGGGGCGGGGCTCCTGCGGGAGCCGGTCGCGCCGCCGCTGCCTGCTTCGGCGCGAACACGCGCTGCACTTCCTCGAGGCTCGTGAGACCCTCGCGGACCTTGAGGAGCGCCGCTTCCTGCAGCTGGATCATCTTGAAGTCGCGCACCGCGCGCGCGTAGGCGCTGCGGAAGTCGTTTTCCGCGAGGTACTTGCGGCCCTCTGCGTCGATGGGCATGACCTCGAAGATCCCGATCTGCCCGAAGTAGGCGCTCCCCTGGCAGACGGGGCAGTCCTCGATGCGGTTCTTGACCTGGATCTTGCCGCTCGGGCGGAAGAGCTCGACCTGCTTGCCGCTCGGGATGCCGAGCTTCTTCGCCTGCTCGGGGGTCGGGGTGAACGGCGACTTGCAGTTCGGGCAGAGTTGGCGGATGAGCCGCTGGTGGACGACCGCGCTGAGGCCGCGCGTGGCGAGCTTTGCGTCGCCGACGGCCTGCATCCAGCCGGCCACGGACTGCGCCATGCTCTCGGCGGGCATCAGGACATAGACAAGCGGCCGCTCGAGGCCCATGAGGGTCGCGGCCTTTGCGCTGCCCGGCTCGGAGATGTCGGCGGCGAGGACGACATCGGGGTCGCGGCGCAGGATCTTCGTGAGCGCGGTCGCGTAGTCCTCGACTCCGGGTTCCGGGGCGAACGCCTTGTGCTCGACGCCCTCGACGCGGTAGACGAGCTCGCGCTCGAGCGTCTTGATGTTGCTGGTGTAGGCGTCGTGCCGTGCGATGAGCGAGAAGCCGAGCGTGGTGAGGCCCTGGCCCGGCGGCGTGCTGACGAGCACGATGCCGACGCGCTTCGCCGGGTCCTCGAGCGCGCGGAGCGCGTCGAGCTGGCTCGGGGCGAGGCCGAGGGTGTCGATCGACTTGCCGAGGCGCGACTCGCGGTCGAAGTCGATGCGGACGGTCTGTCCACCCGAGCTTCCGATCGAGGTCACGGTGAGGGCGCTCTGTCCCGACTCGCCCGCGACCGAGCAGGCGCCCGTCTGGCGGCGCCTGCGGTCGTTGACATCGAGGCCGGCGAGGCGCTTGACGAGATCGATCACGGCGTTGCCGACATCGGGCGGAAGCGCCTCGCGCTTGGTGCGGACGCCGTCGACGAGCATCGACACGGCCACGCCTGCCTGCGAGCTCACGAGGTCCACGCGGCTTGCGCGCGCAAGCATCGGCTCCACCACGATGCGCTCGAGGGCGAGGTAGATGCCGAGCGCCGGGTCTTCCTTCTGCGGGACGGGCTCCTTCGTGCCGCCCGCCCGGGTGAAGATGACGCTCGCGGCGCGGTCCGCCGCCGCCTGCCGCCGCGCGGCCATCGCCTTCGCCAGCTTGTCGCCGCCGAAGCGGAACTGGCGGCCTTCGGGGACGCGCGCGTCGCGGAACTTCCAGTAGGCGTACATCGTGCCGGCGAGGATGAGGATCGCGACGGGCCAGCCGATGAAGAAGATCGGGATCAGCACCGCCGCGGCGAGCGCCACGATCGCCGCGCCGACGAAGGCGAAGTTCCACGGCAGCACGGGAAGCGTGTACATGCGGGCGTCGGCCTCGAAGCGGGCGACGTAGCGCATGTAGACGACGAAGGTCGCGACGAGGAGGATGGGCTTGGCGATGCTCATCAGGATCGGAGCATTGGCCAGCATCAGCGTCGCGGTGATGGTCGGGTCGTGCATGTCTGTTTCTCAGGGTGCCCCCGCATCGGGGCGCACGGGTTCGTCACTGGTGCGTGTCTCTGTCGTGTGCCGCGTCAGCCGATGCCCTTCAGGCGCATCTTGAGTTCCTCGGGCTTCGGCGTCGCCTCGAGCGCGACCCGCTGATGGATCATGTTGTCCTCGACGAGCTTCACGAGCGAGCTGGTGAAGTCGACCATGCCCTCCTCGTGCCCCTGCTTGATGAGGTCGAGGAGCTCGCCCTCGCGGCCCTCGAGGATGTACTTCTGGACGGCGGGGGTGTTGAGCAGGATCTCGATCGCGGGGATGCGCGAGATGTGCGCATGGAGCGTCGGGAGGAGCTTCTGGTAGATGACGGCACGCAGGTTGTACGCAAGAAGCTTGCGGATCTGGTCGCGCTCGTTCTCGGGGAAGAGGTCGTAGATGCGGCCGAAGGTCTGCCAGGCCGAGCTCGCGTGGATGGTTCCGAACACGAGGTGGCCCGTCTCGGCGGCGCGGATGGCGGCCTCGAAGGTCTCGTAGTCTCGCATTTCGCCGACGAGGACGACATCCGGGTTCTCGCGGACGAGCGCGCGGAGGGCGTCGTTGAAGTTCGTGGCGTCGATCCCGATCTCGCGCTGGTTGATCGTCGCCTTCGCGTCGTTGAAGATGTACTCGATCGGGTCCTCGATCGTGATGATGTGGACCTTCTTGCGCTGGTTCACGTAGTCGAGCATCGACGCGATCGAGGTCGACTTTCCCGAGCCCGTGACGCCCGAGAAGAGGATGAGGCCCTGCGCCGACATCGACACATCGCCGAGGATCGGCGGCAGGTAGAGCTCCTCGAACTTCTTGATCTGGCTGGTGATGAGACGCGCCGCGAGCGACGGGTTGCCGCGCGCCATGAAGAGGTTCACGCGGAAGCGCCGCGTGGTGGCGCCCTCGGTGTCGCCTGCCTTGCGGTAGTCGTAGGCGAAGTCGATCGAGCCGTGGCGCGCGAAGTAGTCGAGCTGGTTCGGGTCGAGGATGTCCTTCGCGACCTGCATCATGAGGTCGGGGGTGCAGAGATCGGTCTCGAGGTCCTTCAGCGTGCCGCGGTGGCGCACGCGGGGGCGCAGGCCGCTCTTGACGATCAAGTCGGAGCCTTCGACCCGAATGATCGCCTCGAGCCAGGAGATCCACGCCTTCTTGCCTTCGCCCGCGGTGGTGCCGCGGTGGTTGATCGAGAGGGGAACGAGCAGTTCGTTTCGGACAGCGCCCATGGACGACCTCGGGGCCAGGCATTCCTGCGGCCGCGCCACGCCTGACCTGCGTGCGGCGGCCTCCGCGAACCTTGCGCGGAGCCCCGTACGGTACCTGAAAACAATCCTGACGGGAACGGCGGACGGGTTTTCGGACGGGGTATTGACGGCTCCCGCTCCCTGCCGCATGATCCTCCGATGGCAGACCAGAACGACATGCAGGCGGCGTCGAAGATCGTGCTCGAGGGGATCACCTTCGACGATGTGCTCCTCATTCCGGCGCACAGCGCGGTCACCCCTGACCTCGCCGACACGGGCACCCGCCTCACGCGCGGCATCGGCCTGCGTATTCCCCTCATCTCGGCGCCGATGGACACCGTCACCGAGTCGACCCTCGCGCGCGCCCTCGCGCAGGAGGGCGGCATCGGCATCATCCACAAGAACATGCCCGCCGAGGTGCAGGCGCGCGAGGTCGCGAAGGTGAAGCGCTCCGAGCACGGGGTCGTGGTCGACCCCGTCACGCTCTCCCCGCTCGACACGCTGGCACAGGCCGCGAAGCTGATGGGCGAGCAGGGTGTCTCGGGCTTTCCCGTGACATCCGACGGATCGCGCCGCGGCAAGGTCGTCGGCATCCTCACGCGCCGCGACATGAAGTTCCTCGAGGGGAAGGACCTCGCCGCGATCCCCGTGCACGAGGTCATGACGCGCGAGAAGCTCGTGAGCGCGGCGCCCGATGTCTCCGTGGAGGAGGCCGAGCGGCTCATGAGCCGTGCGCGCGTCGAGAAGCTGCTCCTCGTCGATGCGGAGGGCAGCCTGCGCGGGCTCGTGACGATGCGCGATGTCGAGAATGTCCGCAAGCATCCGCGCGCCTGCCGCGATGCGCGCGGCCGCCTGCGCGTGGGCGCGGCGGTCGGCATCCGCCAGTACGAGCGCGTGGAGAAGCTGCTCGCCGCCGAGGTCGATGTCCTCGTGATCGACACGGCGCATGGGCACAGCGAGAACGTGCTCGACACCGTGCGCGAGGTGAAGAAGCGCTTCAACATCGAGGTGATCGCAGGCAACGTCGGCACCGCCGACGGCGCGAAGGCGCTCATCGACGCGGGCGCCGACGCCGTCAAGGTCGGCATCGGCCCCGGCTCCATCTGCACCACGCGCGTCGTGACGGGCGTCGGCATGCCGCAGGTGACGGCGATCATGGAGGCCGTGCGCGCCGCGGAGAAGGCGGGCGTCCCCGTCATCGCCGACGGCGGCATCCGCCAGTCGGGCGACATCGCGAAGGCGATCGGCGCGGGCGCCTCGAGCGTGATGCTCGGGTCGCTCCTCGCGGGCCTCGACGAGAGCCCCGGCGAAGTCGTGCTGGCGCGCGGCCGCCGCTACAAGACCTACCGCGGCATGGGGAGCGAAGGCGCGATGAGCGCGGGCTCGGGCGACCGCTACGGGCAGGGCAACATCAAGGACACGCGCAAGTTCGTGCCCGAAGGCGTCGAGGGCATGGTGCCCTATCGCGGTGTCCTCGCGGACTTCATCTACCAGATGGTCGGTGGGCTGCGCTCGGCGATGGGCTACTGCGGATGCGCGACGATCGACGAGTTCCGCAAGCGCTCGCGCTTCGTGCGCGTGTCAGGCGCCACGATCATCGAGAACCACCCGCACGGCATCCAGATCACGAAGGAAGCGCCGAACTACACGGTGGCGGTGCGCTCGGAGTGATGCGGCGGGGGCGCCGCGCCCTCTTCGGGTGCCGCTGGCGACGGGAGCTCTGCGCGGTTGCGTGCGCGACGCGCGCGCGGCCGTCGTGCCGCGGGCGATGGCTCCGCAGATCGGAAATGCCGGTGACAGGAATCGAACCTGCAAGCCTTTAGGGGGCGGCGGATTTTGAATCCGCTGCGTCTGCCAGTTCCGCCACACCGGCCGGTGTTTCGCGACGGGCCCTGCGTTCGGCATGGCGCGCTGCGTTGGAGGGAGCAGGAGTCTACCGACTGGGTGCTGCGGATCGGCGACGGGACTTTGGGGACGATTTTGGCGAAATTCTGCCGGCAGGCCTTGGCGGGCATGGGGATGGCTGTACACTAACAAACACCGAACAGGAGTCGGTGACGGCCAACTGCTTTGGAAGGCCGTGTTTGAAGGCCGTGTTTGAAGGCC
>CAYMSD010000015.1:30264-47183 GCA_964393015.1 uncultured Klebsiella sp. | reverse complement strand
ATCGCTCACGCGCGGACGAGCCGCGCTCCCATGGTCTTCTCGTGGGCGCGCAACGCGTCGCGCGTGTCGACGCACAGCTTCGCATGCTCCGCGATCGTGCGGTAGTCGACGGTCGAGTGTGCCGTCGAGATCAGCACGCAGTCGTAGGACGCGATCGTCTTCGCGTCGTAGGCGACCGAGGTCATCTTGAGGTCGTGCTTGCGTCCGGCCCAGGTCGCGGGAACGAGCGGATCGTAGTAGTCGACGACCGCGCCGCGGTGCTTGCACAGCTCGATCAGTTCGAACGACGGGCTCTCGCGCACATCGTCGATGTCGGCCTTGTAGGCGAGGCCCACCACGAGGATGCGCGAGCCCTTCATCGGCTTGCCCTGCCCGTTCAGCGCCTCCGCCGTGCGGTCGACGACATAGTGCGGCATCGAGGTGTTGATCTCGCCCGCGAGCTCGATGAAGCGCGTGGAGTGGCCGTACTCGCGCGCCTTCCAGGTGAGGTAGAACGGATCGATCGGAATGCAGTGCCCGCCGAGGCCCGGCCCCGGGTAGAACGGCATGTATCCGAACGGCTTGGTCGCGGCGGCGCGCACGACCTCCCACACATCGATGTCCATCGCGTCGAGGACGACCTTCATCTCGTTGACGAGCGCGATGTTCACCGCGCGGAAGATGTTCTCGAGGAGCTTCGCGCTCTCCGCGATCTCGGCGGTCGCGACGGGGACCACCGTGGTGACGCCCTTGCGGTAGACGGCCGCCGCGAGTTCGGTCGACGCCGCATCGAGGCCGCCGACGAGCTTCGGGATCGTGCTCGTCGAGTGCGACTTGCGGCCCGGGTCCTCGCGCTCGGGGCTGAAGGCGCCGAAGATGTCGCGCCCGATCTCGAGCGACGCGGCGCGCTCGCCCGCCGCGGCCATGATCGCGGGCATCATGTCGTCGCGCGTCGTGCGCGGATAGGTCGTCGACTCGAGGATGACGAGCTGCCCCTTGCGGAGCGTGCGGCCGATCGCCTTCGCGGTCTCGATGATGTACGAGATGTCGGGTTCCCAGTGCTTTCCGAGCGGGGTCGGGACGCAGATGATGATGACATCGGCCTCGCCGAGGCGGCCGAAGTCGGTCGTTCCCTCGAAGCGCGGCGAGTCGCGGAGCGAGGTGATCAGCTCGCTCCCGAGGTGCACGAGGTAGTTGCGGCCAGCCTTGATCGCGTCGATCTTCGACTGGTCGATGTCGAACCCGAGGATCGGCAGGCCGCCCTGGTGCAGGGCATGCGCGAGCGGGAGGCCGACATACCCGAGGCCGACGACGCCGATCTTCGCCTCGCAGCGCTCGATGCGGGCGAGGAGGTCCGAAGCGGTCTGGTTCATTGCTGCGGTCATCTGATGTCCTTCTCTGGGGCGCACCGCCGCTTCGACGCGGCGGCATGGTGGTGTCGTCTGGTGGGCGTCCTACGACGCATGGTCTCTCGATCGTGTTCGGCTCGGGTTAGGACTCTCAGCCCTCGAGCACGATGCTCGGGCGAGCCCTGCCATCCTGGCTCGGAAGCGCCATCGCGGGAACGGCCTGCGGCGTCTCGTGCATGCGGCTCGCCGCATGGTTCTCGCGCGAGAGCTGGTCCATGCACATCACCCAGGTCTCGCGCTCATAGCGGAGCAGGCGCAGCACGTCGTCGACCGCGGAAACGTCCCTGGTCGAGCTCGCCTTGACGAGCGAGTTGAACATGAAGGTGTAGAGCGCGGCCACCTGCTTGCACAGTTCCGGCGCGTGCTCGGGCCGCAGCGCGCTGATGATCTCGAGGAGGATCGCCTGCGCCTTCTGCGTGCCCGTGTAGGACATCTCGTAGTCCTTGGTCTCGTAACCGCGGCGCGCCTGCTCCGTGAAGCGGATGGCGCCGTCGATCAGCATGAGCCGCAGCTCCTCGGGCTTGGCGGTCATCACCTTCGTGCGCAGATAGGCGTCTGGTCCTGCTGGGGGCATATTGGTCGTCGCTTGGGGGAGAGGATCGGTCAGATCGGAGTCCGACTTTCAGAAGTTTCGCCTTCAGAACGCGGGGATCGCCGCAATGCCCGCGACCGCCCCCTGCTGGGACTGGACCCGTGCGATCGCGGTCTCCATGGCGATGAACTGGCGCTCGTAGCGGATCCGCTTGGCCGCGATGCGGTCGTCGATCGACTTGATCCGCTGGTTCAGCTGCTCGATGCGCTTCTGGAAGTTGCGGTCGGCGACGACCGTGGCGCCATCGACCGTGTTCGTCAGCCGGTTGAGAAGCTGGTCGAAGGTGTCGCCGAAGCCGAGCTTCTTGTAGATCGTCTTCGACTCCTCGATGATCGTCACGCCGTCGACGGGCGACGCGTTGGTCGACGCCTGGATCTCGAAGCCCGCGAAGAGCTCCTTCACGGCGTTCGGATCCCGCTCGTATGCCTCACGGAACTTCGCCTCGTTGAAGTTCACCTGGTTCTTGGTGCCGAGCGTGATTCCGACCTGCGACAGGAATCGGAACTGGCCCTCGATCCCCTTCGCGGGCCGCTGGAGCTGCGAGACGATCTGCTGACGCACCGCGGAGACCGTCGAGTCGCCGAAGAGCGGGGAGCGGACCTGCGTCGTCGAGTCGTACTTGTCGTAGTCGGCGATCTTGCCAAGGACCTCGCTGATCGAGGTCGTCCACTTCTTGACGGTGTCGACCATGCTGGCGAGGTCCCGCGTGACCTCCACGGTTGCGTCGCCCGTCTTCTTGGCGTTGATCTCGAGCCCCGAGAGCACATCCTTGAAGGTGTTCGACGAGCTCGTGAAGACGAAAGGATTGTCGACGCCGCCGCCGCCGAGGACGAGCGCGGCGTCCTTGCCCTCGACCGTGCGGAAGAGACCGAGGTCCGCGCCGATCGACTCGACGAGCAGCTCGCCTCCTGCACCCGAGACCTGCGAGGTCAGGCTGATGCGGAACGGTGTTCCGCCGCCGCCGGTGTTGATGACGGCGGCGCTGACCGGGAACCCCGATGCGTTGATCTTGGCGACGACATCGTTCAGCGTGTCGGTCGCCGCGAAGGTGATCTTCTTCTCGAGGCTTCCCTCGATGTTCCCACCCGCTGTCGCGGCCTTGCCGAGGATGCCGAGGCCGCGCGCGGTCGAGCCGCTGACCTCCTGGATCTCCATCGGGTTCGCGGGAGCGCCCGTGTTGAGATCCACCAGCGTGATGCCGTCTCCCGAGTCGTTCAGCCGCGCCTCGACGAGCAGACCGCGGGAGTTGATGTTCGAGACCACGTCGTAGAGCGTCGTCGCGCTCGATGCGACCTCGACCGTCGCGCTTGCGCCCGACGAGTCCGTGATTCGGAAGGTGCCCGTGCCGATGCCCTTGCCGAAGTTCAGCGACGAGAGCGGCGTCGCGAGCGACACATGGCGCCGCTCGAGATCCGCACCCTGGACGGAGTTGGCGGCGACCGCCGCGTCGAACCCGAGCGCGAGGCCACCGTCACCCTTCACGAGCAGATCGCCCGTGCCGCCGCTCGAGTCGCGCGCCACCAGCGAGCGGCCGCTCGTCGAGAGCTCGAACCGCACGCCGACGCCGCTCGTCTCGGCCTGCGCGTTGATCGCGCGGACGAGTCCGTCAAGCGTGTCGTTGGCGGCGAAGTCGTTGAACGTGAACGAGACGCCTGCACGATCGGTCACGATGAGCGGGCCGGAGGGCGCGATCCCCTGCCCTCCCGCGAGCGCGCTCGTGCGCACGGTGCCGATGCCCGCCGACACGCGCGTGCCCTCGACGGAGTCGGTGCCCGAGAGCCCGAAGATGCCGAGATCGCGCGCGGTGCGCTCGCCGACGAGCGTGCCGAAGCTCGAGCCGTCGACGACGCCCGGAAGCACGGAGACCGTGCCGCCTCCAGAAGCCTTGACGAGGCTGATGCCCGTGCCCGCGCTGTTGATCTCGACCCGCACCGCGCCGCCCGTCTGCTCGAAGACGCGGTTCGCGACATCCTGGATCGTGGCCGCGCGCGGCGACGACACCTTGTTCTGGATGATGCTTCCGACGATCGTCGACGGTCCCGTCGTGATCGCGCCCGTGAAGATGCCGAGGTCCTTCGCGGTCTTGTCGGTGTTCGGTCCCGCCGACTGCACCTTGAGCGGGTTCGCGCCGCCCATGTTG
Source organism: uncultured Klebsiella sp. (assembly GCA_964393015.1). Lineage (GTDB taxonomy): Bacteria > Planctomycetota > Phycisphaerae > Phycisphaerales > SM1A02 > QWPT01. The sequence goes on along the minus strand of CAYMSD010000015.1, from coordinate 43,063 downwards.
TCGGTGAGGTCGAATCCGCGGCCATCGGCCCGCAGCGACAGGACGACCTGTCCCGAGCCAAGCGCCTCCGACAGCTCGCTGTTCACGCGCGAGAGCAGTTCGCCCACCGTGGTCACCGCGTTCGACTGGACCTCCCCGTCGACGACGACCGCGCCGAGATTGACGCCGACGCTCACGCCCGTCGAGGTGACGACCGTGAAGTCGTCCGCGTCGGTCGTGTTGATGCGGACCCCGACGCCGTTGTTCAGGTCGCTGAGCTTCGTGTCGGTCGTGATCGGAAGATTCTTGCGGCCGAGGTCGATGTCGAAGACGGTGCCGTCCGCCTCGACGCGGAAGTCGACGGTGCCATCGCGGATGAGGACGCCCGCGCCGTCGTTCAACGACGACAGCGACGAATTCATGCCGAGCTGGTTGAGCGCGGAGCCCGTCGCGGTGCCGCCCGTATGCGTGCCGACGATGCCCAGTCGCGTCGCGATCGATCCGCCGAGCGCGTTTGCGATCACGAGCGATCCGCTGCCGCCGCTCGTGTCGCGCACGACGAGCCGCTCGTTCTCGATCGACGCCGTCACGGAGATGTCGTCGTTCGCGTTGATCGCCGTGACCGCATCCTGAAGCGTGACGCTTCCGGAGAGGTCGATCGTCGCGACCTGCCCGTTGGCATCCGTGATCTTGACACCGCCGCCTCCGACGCCCTCGCCACCGCGCAGCGCGCTGAGCGCGACAGGAGCACCGATGCTGGCCTTGCCCCACTCGAGGTTCACCTCCGTGAGACCGAGCGGCGTCGCATCGCGCGTCGCGAAGCCGCGCGAGAGCATCTGGCTCGTCGAGACGAGTCTGTTGACCTTGAAGGCGTAGGAGCCCGGAGGAGTTCCCGACGCCGCCGTCGCGCCGAGCACATCCGTGTTGCTGGGCGCCGCGAGCATCCGGTCGAAGACGCGTCCGATGCGGAAGTTCGTCGATGCGCTGCGGAGGCCGAGCAGGCGCGCGTTCACATCGAGCATGGCCGTCTTCTGGCCCTGCGTGCGTGCGATCTGCGTCTGGAGCGGCGTCTTGCCGCGGGCGTCAAGCGCCAGCAGCTGCTCGATGATCTGAGCGGAGTTGATGCCGCTTGCGAGTCCGACGCCTGTGGTGATTCCCGACATGTGCCACCTCCGCTCGAGTTCGGACCCGAGCAAGGCGCATGCCTCGCCCGATGGCCGGACCTGCGCTCAGGCCGCGCGATTCATCGGCACAATCGAGCCATCCGCTTGGGCTGCATGCGGCTTCCCCGCACAATCGGCAGGATTCGCCGAAGTCCAGCGAAGCTGGTCCATCCCGCGTCGGCGGAGTTCAAGCGTGTCCCCTGCCCACGCGACGAGCGTCCGAGCGAAGCATTCGCGTGCGGCGTCGACCTCACGATTCCAGCGACCTGCCATCTGTGCGTCGATTGGTGCCATCCGATGAGTCCTCCGAGATCGGAGGAATCGGACCGCAGACGACGCAACTCAAGCGATGCACCGACATCGGTGGCAGATCAGTTGCGCAATTGAAAGTGCGGAGAGCGAGCTCGGGCGTGAATTGGCGCAAGCGCAATGTCGGAAAGGCTTTACGCGCGCCCATTGAAGCCGATGCGCTGCATAATTCCATCAAACTGCTCTAGATTGTAGAAATCTAGAATCAGTCTTCCCGACCCTTTCTTGCGCCCAAGTTGAATTCGAACGCGCGTGCCGAGGTGTGCGCCGAGGCGCTGCTCGAGATCCGCGACATTGGCGTCTCGAGCGGAGGGGTCCTTCGGAGCGGTGGTCGCGGTCGCATCAGGGCTTTTCTCGCCTTGATGACGGAGCTGCACCTGTCGCTCGAGTTCACGAACCGACCATTCCTGTGCGATCGCGCGTTCAGCGATGGACTGCCGCGCCTTCAGATCGGAGATCGAGAGCAAAGCCTTCCCGTGACCCTGGGAGAGCTTGCCCGTGCGCACCAGCGCAGCACAGCCTTCGTCGAGATCGGCGAGACGAACGAGATTCGTGACGGAGGCCCGGTCAAGGCCAACCCGATCCGCAATGGCCTGATGGGTGAGACCGAAGTCCTCCGAGAGCCGCCGCAATGCCCGCGCGCGCTCGATCGGGTTGAGATCCTCGCGCTGAACGTTCTCGATCAGCGCGAGTTCGGCAGAGCTCTGATCATCGAGCGATCGAACCAGAGCAGGGATGGTCTGTAGGCCAACCAGCTTTGCCGCGCGCCATCTGCGCTCGCCTGCGACCAGTTCGAAGCGGTCGCCCTGCGGCCGAACAAGGATTGGCTGCATCAGTCCAGACTGGCGGATCGACGCTGCGAGCCCCTCGATCTGTGGCTGGTCGAAGTCGGTTCGCGGCTGCCGCGGGTTGGGAACGATCTGTTCCACGTGGATCTCCCGAAGCAGACCGGCAGGCGAGGCGAGCGTGATCTGGGAAGGGGACTGTGAAGCAGGGGTGACCGCTGGCCGACTCGGAGGTGGCGGTGCCTGGTTCCCCGTGGAACCAACGACCTCCTGCATGGCAGATCCAGCCACAGGTGCTGAGGCCTGAGAGCTGACCGACTCCACACGCTTGTTCACTGGCTCGGCGGCAGGCGGCTTTGGAACCTGAACCTCGACGGGCTGCCCGAGCAGGGCACTCAGGCCACGCCCAAGCTTGCGCACGGGATCCTTGCCGAACTTCTTGATGTCGCTCATGCTGCCTCCGAGAATATCGCCCTCAAGACATGTTCCACGGGGAACACGCACAGAAGTGCGTGCGGTATACCCTGCGCGCTTATGCGCTGTCAACGCTTCGTCCTCCACAAAGGAACACTTATCGGGGATCGCGTCTCCCCAACCGCGTTCCACGGGGAACATGGTTCTCGGACTCTATCCTGTAGAATGCACCCATGAGTTCCTCGCGCGACGCCTCCACGCCGTTGCTGCACGCACCGTTTGCCCGTGCCGCGTTCATCGTGGCGCTGCTCGCCCTCGCGGCCCACGCACGGAGCCTCGGATGCGGTTGGATCTGGGACGACGACTCCTACATCACGGCGAATCCTGTTTTGCGCTCAGAATCTGGGTTTATTGACATATTTATTCCCGGCAACACGCCCCAGTACTACCCGCTCGTGTTCCTCGGCTTCTGGATCGAGTTCGCTCTCGTGGGGGTCGAGCCTCTTCTCTATCACGCCGTCAACGTGCTGATGCACGCGGGAAGCAGCGTGCTTCTCCTCGCGCTCCTCCGACGGCTCGGAGTGCCGGCGGCGGCATGGATCGCGGCGATCTTCGCGGTGCACCCGATGGGAGTCGAGACCGTCGCCTGGGTGACCGAGCGCAAGAACACGCAGTCGATGCTCCTCGCGCTCGCAAGCATGCTCGTCTTCATGCGCATGCTCGATGCGCTCGATTCGCGAAAGGACCGCTGGGCGGGGCCGTGGCTCGCGGCGTTCCTTCTCTTCATCGCAGCGCTCCTCTCGAAGACCACCGCGATCTTCGTTCCTCCATGCCTCGTCCTCTGCATGATGTGGCGCGGCGCGCGGCCATCCGCGCCGGCTCTTCTCGCAACCGCTCCGTTCTTCGCGGTCGGCCTGGCGCTCGGGCTCTTCACGGCCTTCATGGAGAAGATGCATGTGGGAGCCGTCGGCGACGAGTTCGCGCTGAGCGTGGCGGACCGACTGCAGCTCGCCGGAAAGACAAGCGTCTTCTACATCTCGCGATTCCTCGTGCCGACCGAGCAGGTCTTCATCTATCCACGCTTCGCGGTCGACGCGTCGAACCCCGCCGCGTGGGTGTCGACGGCGACCTGCATGATCGTCGCGGCGATCGCCTTCATGCGCTGGCGCACCACGCGCGCGCCGGTTCTCGTCGTTCTCTGGATCGGCGCCGCGCTCTTCCCGGCGCTCGGCTTCTTCGACGTGTGGCCGTTCCGCTACTCGTTCGTCGCGGACCACTTCGCATATGCCGCGATGCCTGCGTTCGCCCTCGTCGCTGTGTGGATCGCCACACGCGTCGCGGATCTCATTCGGATCCCCATGAACGCGCGCGCGGCGATGGGAGCGCTCGCGCTCTGCGCGCTGGTCGCGCTCTCCCTTCGCGCGACCCCGAAGTACGACTCCGCGGAGACCCTCTGGCGCACGACGGTCGCGCAGAACCCGAAGGCGTGGATGGCCGCGAACAACCTCGCGACCACGCTCCTCGCGGACGCTGCGCGCGCGCAGGCGGCGGGGGACCTCGATGCGATGCAGCGGCTCGCGGCGGAGGCGCTCGAGTTCGCGCGCATGGCGGGCACCGAGAAGCCGGACGAGTTCACCAACGCCGTGAGCCGAAGCGAGGCGCTGCGGCTTCTCGGGCGCCTCGACGAGTCGATCGCCGAGATCGAGGTCGCGCTTGCGCTGCGGCCCGATCTTCCCGACCTCCACTGGACGCATGCGCGCCTGCTCGAGCAGAGCGGAGACGCGGATGCGGCCGTCGCGTCGTACACGCGCGCCGCAGACCGCGCGAAGGCGTCGCGGAGGTTCGCGGGCGACGAGCGCGACGCGCGGCGCGATCTCATGCGCCTCGCCGTCGCGCGCGGAGATCTTGATCGCGCGCGAGAGCAGTGCGAACGGCTCGTCGTGCTCGACCCCACCGACTTCGACGCACGCGCGAACCTCGGGTCGATCCTGATCGGAATGGGAAGGTCCGCGGAGGGGATGCGCGCGCTCGTCGCCGCGGCGGCGGGGCCGATGGATTCCTTCTCGACTCCGGCGGTCTGGGTGGCGACGGCGGCACGGGCGCTGCGACTGGCGCTCTCGTCCGACGCGCCGCTGCAGGAGTCCGATCGCGCGACGCTCACGAACATCGCGCGGAGGCTGGCGACGGCCGCGCCAGGCGACCCGTTCGCGCGCTACGCCGTGCTCGCGCTCGCGCACCTCGCGGGAGACGCGCGCGCGGCTCCCGAGCTCATCGCGCTCGAGCAGGCGGCACGGAGCGCGGGAGGCGCCGCGCTCGCCGACGAAATCGCGGCCTTCCTCGCGCGGCACGCCGCGTCCGAGGCCGCGAACCGCTAATCTGCGGGCGCCTGATCGATTCAGGCACGCGCACGGGTCCGAAAGCGGTGTGAATCCGCTACGAAGGCGTCACCGTGAACCGCAAGGAGCCTCCTTGCGGCACAGTCGGGTCGAGTCCCGCGCGCGTCTCTTCCTGCCTCCGCTCCTGAGGCATGGTCGGGCTTCCGCGCGCACGCATGGCGTGAGCACGCGCCGAGCCTCGCCATTGCAGCAGGGGATCTCCGCGGAGGCGCGTTGTGTTCCATCGCGTCGGAGACGCGGTACGCCGCGGCCGCTCATGCCGCGTGACAGGAGTGAGAGATGCAGTTCCGTCCGTTCATCGCTTCGTTCTTCACGGCTGCGCCGGCCGCCCCGCTGGTCGCCGCCTCGCTTGCCTGGTCGCTTGCCTCGGTCGCCCACGCCGATCTCGTCGGCAGCTGGACCGTCGGCACCGGCGCCAACGCCAGCTACCTCCAGTTCGAGTTCACGAACTCGAACACCTATCTCTACGAGGTCCGCTACGACGGCTCGATCCGAGGGGACGACCTCCTCGCGATCGTCGCGGCCGCCCAGCCCGGCTTCTTCAGCTACGAGGTCGTCTCGTTCAGCTTCGGGGACGCCCTCTTCGGCGTCGCGATCGGTTCCGACGCCGACGAAGGATTCGGCACGCCGCCCGACTACCTCGACTACTGGCACTACTGGACGCGCGAGTCGGCGCAGTCGGCGTGGACCGAGTCGATGACGGGTTTCGCGGACCGCGTCGTGGCAGACGGATCGTGGGATGGATGGGTGTTCAACTCGAACGCAGCGCCCGCGGCCGTTCCCTCGCCGGCATCGATCGCGATTGCGGCGGCCGCGGCGTTCGCGCCCAGGCGTCGTCGCTGACGCGCCGCGGATCCGCTCGGGCACACCGCGTCACTCGAGCGAGCGGAGATACGCGACCACATCGCGGATCTCGCGCTCGGTGAGGATCTCGCGCATCGACGGCATCGCGCTCGCGCCGACATTCGCATATCCCTCCGCGATCTCCGCGTTCGGCTCGACGAGCGCGCGCAGGATGGACCGCGGAGAGAGGCGCGACGCGACGCCGTCGAGCGCGGGCGCCGCATCGCCGCCGGACCCGGCGATGGCGTGGCACTTGAGGCACACCGCGCTCATGTGCGTGAACACCACCGCGCGACCGCGCTCGGCGTCGCCACCCTCGAGCGCAAGCGTCTCCTCGCGCGCGAAGGCGTCTCCTGCGAACGAGCCGCTCCACGCGGCGAGCGACGCGGCGAGCGGCCCGTCCTGGCGGCGCATCGCCGCCTCGACGACCTCGAGCCGCAGCCCTGCGTCGAGCGAACCCTCGACCAGCTGCGCCGCGAGCGGCGCGAGCACATCGTCGGCCGCTGCGCCGAGCGACGCGAGATCCGAGACGGCCCTCTGCCGCTCGAGGCGTTCGCCATGCTCCACGCCGTCCGCGAGCGCGGCGAGCGCGCGGTCGTCTCCACGACGAAGAAGCGTCGAGCGGGCCTCGGCGCGCAGGGGCGCTGCATCCGACGCGAGCGCGGTCTCGATCGCCGAACCGACGCGCGCAGCGTCGCCCGCGAGCGAGCGAAGGCTCGAGACGCGCTCGGCGACCGACAGGCTCGCGTCGCCCACCGCGCGCAGCGCTTCGTCGGGGTCGAGCGAGATGCCGTGCTTCGCCGCCACATCGCGCGCGGCGCTGCGAAGCGCTGCGGTGCTGCTCTCGGAGAGCGGAGCGAGACGCCGCGCAAGCACGGACCTGAACGCTGCGTTCGCCTCGGTTCCCGGCGCGCGCGCCGCGAGATCGAGCACGCGGTGCGCGCCGTTCACCCTGTTGCGAGGCGCGGCGTCGGTCCACGATGCGAGGGCATCGAGCGCCTCGAGACGGATGGGAAGCGGATTCGCGTCGTTGACCGCCATGTCGGCGAGCAGCGCGGCCGTCTCGGGCGTGCCTTCCGCGAGGCATGCCTCGATGGCGCGCCGCATGTGGGGGAACTCGCTGCGATCGACCGGCGCCGCGCCGATCGGCTGCTCGCTTCGCCCGCTCGGGAGCCACCACGCGATCGAGCAGTGGTCGCCGCCGCCGCCCTCCGCGTGGAGCGCTTGAATCGCGTAGCGTCGGCCTTGCTCGAGACGAATGGCCTGCGAGCGTTGCGCGGGCTGCGAGGCGTAGTCGCCTGGGTTCGTGTAGCCCTCGACGCGCGCGACCTCGACGAGGGTCGCAGGGTCGTCAGATGTCCCGATTCGCAGGATCGAGTCGTCGTCGCTGGCGATCGCGAAGATGTACTCGCCCGTCTCGGGAGCCTCGATCGTGCCGCTGATGCGGGCGACGAACTGGTTCCCCGCGTTGCGCGGCGACTCTGCGACCGCGAGGTCGCTCGACTCGTCGGGCGCGCGCGCAAACACTGCGCCGTCGCGGAGATCCTGCACCGTGCCCGTGCGTCCAAGGCGCCAGACCTCGCGTCGAAGCGCATGACGCACGGTCGAGGCCGACTCGTCCGTCGCATGGTCGGGCTCGGGCGCGAACCGCGTCGCCGACTGCGCGAGGCGGGCACGCAGCGCAGGCATGGGAATGTCGTTGATCGCACGCGCAGCCTCGTGCCGCACGACACGCTCGGGGTCGTCGAGGAGCTGCGCGAGGCGCGGGTCGCGCAGCTTGCGCATCGCAAGCACCGCCGCCAGCCGAAGCGACGGCACGGGCTCCGCAGCGAGTTCGCCGAGCCGCGCGCGGTCGTCGAGCCACGCGAGCGCCTGCACTCCCGCATGGCGCAGGAAGACATCGCGATCGGCGTTCTCGGCGAGCATCGAGACGATCGCGGGATGCGCCTCGCGCGCGCCGATCTTCCCGAGCGCCATCGCCGCGAAGGCCTGCACGCGCGCGGAGTCGTCCGCGCAGAGATCCATCAGCTTTCCACCGGCTTCCTCGGCACGGCTCTCGCCGAGCATGCGCGCGGCCTGCGCGCGGATCTCCGCGTCGCGATCATCGAGGAGCGGAAGGACGAGCGTCGTCGGCTCGAGATCGCCGCGCAACGACTGCGCCTCGAGCGCACCCGATTCGCGTCGCAGTCGCGCGGCCTGCTGCCCGAGCGCCCAGACGGCGTGGATGCGCGCGAGGCGATTGCCGGCGTTGCGCGCCACATCGCCGAGAAGCGCGGTGGTCTCGCGCCCGCGCGCCGCAAGCGCGAACTGCGCGCGCTGCCGCACGCGGCGGTCGCCGTGGGCAAGAAACGACGCGAGTTCGTCCGCATCGCGCCACGCGAAACCCTCGCGCATGAGGCGCGTCGTCTCGGCGACGCGCGGATCGGCGATCGCCTCCTCGTGCCACACCGCGTAGAGCTCACCCTTCTCGCCGGATTCCCAGCCGCCTCCCCAGTCGGTCATGTACATCCTGCCGTCGAAGCCGAAGTCGACATCGGTCGGCAGCACGTTCGCCACGAAGACATGCTCGTCGACGACGCGGAACCCGGCGCCCACGGGCTCGATGCCGAACGCGAGGATGCGCGAATAGCTGTCGCCGCCGAGAAAGTCGCACAGGAAGAAGTGCTCGCGATAGCGCTCGGGAAGACCGACGCCAGGCGAGAACGCGAGGCCCGACGGACCCGCGCCGACATGGTCGAGCGGCGGCAGCGTCCACGCGGGCTGGAGCGGCGAAAGCTCCTTCACCTTGTGCGGAGCGAGGTCGGGGCGCAGATGCCAGATGCCCTCCTGGTTCCACGGTCCGCGCTGGTTCGCGCCCTCGAGCGTCTGGTAGTCCATCGACCAGCCCGTCTCGCCGCCCTCCATGATGTAGACGAAGCGGGCCTTGTCGCCACCATCGGAGTTGTTGTCTCCCGTGAAGAGGTTGCCGTAGTTGTCGAAGGCGAGCTCCTGTGGGTTGCGCAGCCCCGTCGCGAAGAGCTCGAGCTCGCTCCCGTCGGGATTCATGCGGAACACCGCGCCCGAGCGCGGGTCGTGAAGCACCGCTCCCTCCGCCGTGCGCACGCTGTAGCCTCTGTCGCCGATCGACCAGTAGATCTTGCCGTCGTAGCCGACCGCGAGGCCGTGCATGTCGTGGCCGCGCAGCGCGACGCGCACGCCGTAGCCGCTCGACTCGCGCACGCGCCGCTCGGCGACGCCGTCCCCATCGAGGTCGGTGAGCCGCCAGAGGTGGGGGATGTTGGTGTAGAGGATGTCGCCGTCGAAGGCGAGGACGCCAGCGCCCGTTCCGTCGAGCGGTTCGTTGAAGGGGCCCGCGAAGACCGTGCGCGACTCGGGCACGCCGTCGCCATCGAGGTCGGCGAGGCGAGACACCCGGTCGTCGTATCGCGAGTAGTAGGCCATGCCGCCCTCGCGCTTCGCCGCCCACTTCTCGTACATGCGCAGTCGGTCCTCGACCGTCTCCGACGCAAGGTCGTCGAGCAGCCAGAACGAACTCGAACGGTTGTCCTCGACGCCGCGCTCCTGGCGGTCGCTCTCCGCGAAGTAGAAGTTCCCGTGGTCGTCGATGGTGAAGGCGACGGGGTCGTCGACCAAGGGGTAGACGGCGATCGTCGCCTTGCCGAAGCCCTCGAGTGGCTTGATCTTGGCGCTGGTCATCGCCTGGCCGTCGGGCAGGGCAGGGGGGGTCGCCGAGGCCGGGCTTGCGCCGTTCCCATCTCCATGCGCCGTCTGGGCTTCGGCGCGATGCATCGCGAAGAGAGTCGAACCGGCGAACAGAACAACCAACGCAATCGACGCGAGCATCCGTTCATGCTACCGCGACCCACGATCCTGGCCACAGGGTCTCTCCACCCCGAGGGCGAGGACACTCTTGCACGAGCCGAGCGATTGATCGGCGTCCTCTCACGACGCATCCGGCTCTGGCTGGAAGGTGACGAGGGAGTCGCGCATCGAGAAGCGCCCGCAACCCTTCTGCTGTTGCTCTTCTGTTGGTCTTTCCGACTCATTTAGAATCGGAACTCGTCGTGCTGATTGCTCGAATGGTGGTCGTATTGGTCATTATCACCCTTTTGAGTGCTGCATCAGTTCGATTTGAAGTCTTTTCCACTCTATCTCGGCTGGGGTCTTTCGCTCCGCTCGCACTTTCTTGTGCGTTGGCAGCGCGTTCAACAATCCAAAGCGTGAGTCGCGCCGAAACGCGGCCGTCGGCAGCGGGTATCCGTTGCCCTCATTCGAACGGCCTCTCTGGAAAGGGGTCTGCACCGCACCTGTTCAGGATTCCTCGGAGCTTCCATGCGCAAGACCATCGCCTCTGCCTCGATCCTCGCCCTCGCCACCTGCGCGCTCGTCGGTTTCCGCGCGCCTGTCCAGACTGGAACGGCGCCAGCCCCCGCAGCAAGCGCCGCGGAGGCGACCACCTACGGCATCGACAATGTCCATTCCCATGCCATGTTCCGCGTGCACCACCTCGGCGCGGGCCAGTTCTGGGGGCGCTTCAACGACGTGTCGGGGTCGATGAGCTTCGACGCCTCCGGCGCGCCGACCGCCTTCGACATCTCCGTTGCCACCGAGAGCGTCGACACCGCCGAGCCCCGGCTCGATAACCACCTCAAGAGCCCCGACTTCTTCAACGCCAAGGAGTTCCCTGCGCTCACCTTCAAGTCGACGAAGGTCACGCGGAACACGGACGGCACATTCTCCGTGGTGGGCGACTTCTCCATGCACGGCGTCACCAAGGAGATCAGCGCTGCGATCGAGGTGACGGGGCTCGCCGACATGGGCATGGGCCCGCGGGCGGGCGTCGAGGCGGTCTTCACCGTGAAGCGCAGCGACTTCGGCATGAAGTACGGCCTCGACAAGGGCACGCTCGGCGACTCCGTGCGAGTCACGGTCGCGCTCGAAGGCGTCAAGAAGTAAGCCAGCCGAATTTCTGATCGCCGTGGAACCGCCGGGTCCGCCTGCGCGGATCATCGGCTGTCCGGAAGTTTGACACCCGCCAGCCCGCCCGAGTCCGCACGGCCCCGTGGACTCCGACGGGCGGCGTGGTTTTTCGCGACGCTCTTCCTGCCCGATCGGCGTTCGATCGGGAAAGCGTCCGCGTTGCCGCCCCTGCGGGCGGGGGTGCTGCCTAGACTCGCCCGACGAACACGAGCGAGGCGGGAAACACGACACGCGTGCGGTTCGAGGACGAACCGCGTCGGGCAACGGGCGACACACATCTGGTTCTGGCGATGGATTGACGAGAGGCGCATGAGCGCCGCGTTTTGCCGCGCACTGCGCCTGGCTCGGAGGGCGTGGGCGAGGCGGCGCGGAGCGGGCGGTGCGAAACACGGGTCGCGCGGCGTGACTTCGTGTGGGAGCGATCGACAGGCAACACGACAAGGAGGCTGCATGGCGAATGACGCGGACGGGATCGGCGGGGGCGGGGGAGACACGAACGGCATCGACAAGAAGACGACCGGCGAGGCGTTGCCCGACGCGGTCGTCGACCCGCACGGTCTTGCCGCGGGCGCGCGCGACGACGGGCTCTTCGTCATGCCGACCGTCGCGCACTTCCTGAGCGACTCGCGCATTCCGCAGGCGCTGGACCATCTGGTTCGCACTGCGCTGCGCGAGAACCGGGTGCTCGAGAACATCCTGATCTCGGGCGACGAAGGCAGCGGCACGACGCTGCTCGCGCGGGCCCTCGTGCGCGACTATGCGCCCGCGGAGTTCCTCGAGATCGACGCGGCGACCGGATGGGATCCGATGGTGCTCTCCTCGATGTTCAGCTCGATCGGCCCTGGCGGCGTTCTCCTCGTGCGCCACATCGATCGGCTCGACGCGGACAGCGACTTCCACCTCGGCCACGCCATGGGGATGAGCGCCGCTCCGCCGAAGAGACCGCGACGCCGCCGCGGGCCCGAGCTGCGGGATCCCGACGAAAGCGACATCGACCGCGTGATCTCGGAGTCGGCGCGGCTGAATGAACAGCGCGTGGAGCCCGCGACGCCGCCTCACCGCTTCACCGTGATCGCGACGACGCACCGTGTGCGCGACATCGGCGCGCTTCCCATGCGGCGCTTCACGCACACCTTCGAGCTGCGAAGCGAGCCGCGCGCGATGTCGCGGGCGCTGGTGCGTGCGATGCGCAACCGGGGAATCGCGATCGCGCCCGAGTCGACCGCGCACCTCGTGCGCGTGCTCGGCTCGCTTCCCGACGTGGCCCGCACGATCGGGCAGTGCCTCATGCTGAGGCGCGACATCGACGGGTGGAGCGACTTCGACGCGGAGCGGATGCGCATCGTGCTCGAGGACGACGTCGGCGAGCGCGTTCCCGGCGATCACTTCCTGTGGGCGCTGCGCCGCCACCTCGGCGCACGCAGGCTCGCGGGAGGCGAGCAGGGCATGCGCGACGACGAGGTCGACGGCGAGGTGATGCGGATCGCGCGGGAGACCGGCTGGAGCCCGCGCATCGCGCGCGAGGCGCTGAACGGCCTCGTCGTCGAGGGCCTCGCCCGCCGCGGCGCGGCGTAGCCTCCGCGTGCGTGGATCGTGCTACGCGAGCCCGAGGATCGTGCGGATCGCCCGCCATTCCGCGCGTCGTGTGTCCTTCGGCCCGCGCAGGAAGAGTTCCGGGCGCGCGTCGAACATGCGGCGCACGGACGCGCCCTTCCTCACGATGCGGATCGTCGACAGCTGTCCGAAGATCGAGTCCACGCACTCGATGCGCTCGATCTCCTCGACGGGAAACCACGCTCTGCGCGCGCCCGTGCAGACCGCGATGCCGCGCGGATGCACGACCCACATCGAGGACGAGACGCTCGTCGGGCCGTAGAGGCCCTCCACGACGCGGCGGCCGCGCACGATGCTGACGACGAGGAGCCCGATG
>CAYMSD010000015.1:0-30164 GCA_964393015.1 uncultured Klebsiella sp. | reverse complement strand
GAGGCCCTCCACGACGCGGCGGCCGCGCACGATGCTGACGACGAGGAGCCCGATGGCTGCGAAGGGAATCGCGGTGCAGACGCAGAGAAACCCGAGGTCGGTCCACCTGATCGTCGTGAGCGCCATGAGCTTCTGCGCGAACCAGATGACGACCACGACCGCGATGAACGCGTTTCCGATCACCGCGCCGCGGATCGCGGGCGAAGCGGCTGTGGGCACTCCCTGCACCACATGGTGCTCGTCGAAGCCCTCCATGCCGCACTCGGGACAGCGCGCGCCGCGCTCGAGCCCCGCGCGTGGATAGCCGCAGCCGATGCAGGTCCGCTCGATGGGAAGTTGCCCGCTCATCCGTGTGCGTCGGTCTTCCACACGAGCCCGCCGATCGGTCGCGACCCACGCGACAGCGCGAAGAGCACGATGCCCGCGACGAGCATCAGGAGCGACAGCAGCATCGGAAGCGTCAGCCCTCCGAGCATCGCGACGCCCGGGTCGGGCTCGCGGAACTGCTCGGTCGTGTATCGGAGGATGCCGTACCCCGCGAGGAAGATCGACGAGACGACGCCGGCCTTCCGCGGCGCGAGCCATGCGAGCGACATCAGCACGATGAGCGCAAGGCCCTCCGCGGCCGCCTGGAAGAACTGGCTCGGGTAGTACGCCGTGAGAACGGGCTCGATCGTGCGCACGACCTCCGCGTGCGCGGCATGCGAGCGGTCGTAGGCGGTCGCGACGATCCAGTCGACGAAGCGCGCGTCGCTCGTGCGGTCGGTCGCGGGCGCGAGCGCGCGCAGCGGGTCGAGCGCGCGCGGAAGCGGGTCGAACGCCTCGAGCTCGACGGGGTACTTCACGGCCCACCAGGGTGGACTCGCCTGCGCTGCCTCGGGAAGTGGCCGGCCCCAGAGCTCGCCGTTCACCCAGTTGGCGAGACGGCCGAAGCCAAGCCCCCATGGAACCACGAAGCACACGGCGTCACCGACCGCGAGGATGGGCAGACGCTGGCTGCGCGCGAACAGGATGATGGCCGTGATCACGCCGATCACGCCGCCATGGCTCGACATGCCGCCCTTGTGGATCTCGAGGAGTCCCCAGAAGGGGAAGTCTCCCGAGAAGGCCATGAGAAGCCTCGGTTCGTAGAAGACGACATGACCGAGGCGACCGCCGACGACCACGCCGATCACGCAGGAGGTCACGAGGTCGCCGACCTGGCGGGCGTTCAGCGGGATGCGCCCCGTGTTCGCGAGCCAGCGCATGATGAGCCAGCCGATCGCGAAGCCCGCGAGGTATGCCACGCCGTACCAGCGGGGGCCGATGCCCTCCGAGATCTCGAAGACGAAGGGGTCGAGCGTGTGGACGATCGCCTCCGAGAGGATGCAAGGCGCGAGGGTCGCCGAGGACATGCGGAGATGCTACGGCACGCGGCCACGACGCGCGCGCGCAGTCCGCTACGCTAGCGCCATGCCGCATCAAGGCCCTCCGGAGTTTGCGCGCCCCGATCGACCGGGAGACCTCACGCCTTTCCTGAAGACGCTGCTCGCAGGCCGCACGCTGAGCGAACAGGAGGCGACGGCCGCGTTCGAGGCGATCGCATCCGGCCATGCCCACGAGGCCGAGATGGGGGCGTTGCTCGCCCTCCTCGCGACGCGCATGCCGACCGTCGACGAGATCGTCGGCGCCGCGAAGGTGATGCGGGCGAACGTGACGCGCGTTCCCTGCACGAGCGACCCGAGCGAGATCGTGGACACCGCGGGGACGGGCGGCGCGCCGAAGAGCTTCAATGTCTCGACGCTCGCCGCGGTCGTCGCGGCGGCCGCGGGCGCGAAGGTCGCGAAGCACGGCAACCGGTCGCGCACAGGGCGTGGATCCGCCGAGGTGCTCGAGCGGCTCGGCGTGAACATCAATGCGAGCCCGGAGGTGCAGGGCGCATGCCTCGACGAGGCGAACATCTGCTTCTGCTTCGCGGTGCACCACCACCCCGCGGCGCGCCATGTTCTGCCTGTCCGCCGCGCGCTCGGAGTGCCCACGCTCTTCAACCTGCTCGGGCCGCTGACGAATCCGGCGGGCGCGGGGCGACAGGTGATGGGCGTCTACGCGGGACACTTCGTGCATCCGATCGCGGAGGCGCTCGTGCGGCTCGGTTCGACGCACGCGCTCGTCGTCCATTCCGACGACGGGCTCGACGAGATCTCGATCGCCGTGCCGACGCGCGTCGCGGAGGTCCGCAACGGCGCCGTCACGGACTGGACGATCGACCCGCGCAGGCTTGGTCTCGAGCGCGCGGATCCGCTCGAGCTCGCGCCGCGATCGCTCGACGAGGCCGCGACGCTCTTCACCAACATCCTCACGGGCGAGGAGCGCGGCGCGCGGCGCGCCATGGTGCTCGTGAACGCCGCGGCCGCGATCTACGTGAGCGGCATCGCGGACTCGATCGAGACGGGCATCGGTCTCGCCGCCGAGGCGATCGACTTCGGCAAGGCGTTGATGACCTTCGAGGCGCTGCGCGATCGCTCGCACGGGAAGTAGCGGCCGGGCCGCGCGTGAAAATCCCTCCTGCAGAAGTGCGGTGAATCGGGGTGTCGGTCTCCGCGCGCTGTAGATTCGCCGCACGGATCGCTGCATGCACGGGGAGACGACACAGGATCAGGGGCCGCACGCCCACGGACCGCCGGCGGCTGGCGCCGACGAGCTGCGCTCGTTGCGCGGGCTCGCGGCGCCGGCGACCTGCCTCTTTGCCCTCGCGCTCTGGGCTGGAAGCGCAGGGAGCGTGGCGACCGGCTTCGCCCGGATCGACCGAGCATCCTGCGCCGATGAACTCGCGGGTCCATGCCTCGTCCTCGCGGCGCTCTCTGCGGGTGGCTGCGCGGTGTGTGCATTCCTCGGTGGAGTCGCAGGGGCGCCGTCGAGAGCGCGGCTCGCGAGAGCAGCCGCCATGCTCGCGCTCGGCGCGGCGTTGCTCGGCGCGGGGCTCCGCTTCGCGGAGACGGTCGCCGCCGCCGCGCGACCCGTGCTCGCGCTCGGCGATGAACGGCGGCTCGCGCGCATCGAGGCGACCCTCGTGGAGCCTTTCGTCGAACGGGGCGGCTCGACCGACATCCTCGCGCGCCATCTCGTGCGGCCGCCGAAGTTCCAGGCGGTGGTCGAGGACATCGTCTTCGTCTGCGAAGACGGAACGCGCAGCCGACTGCTCGACGCCGAATCGCGGCTCACGGTCTCGGCTCCCGAGCGTCCGTCCGATCTCTCGATCGGCTCGCGACTCTCGATCGTTGGCTGGCTTCGGGGGCCGCCGACGCCGACGCTGCCGGGATCGGAGCGGATCAGCGAGCATCTCGCGCTCGCGGGCGTCGCGGGCGGGATCGCGGTCGAGTCGGCAGGCACGGTTTCCGTGATCGATGCGATGGCCGACGGCGCGTCACTGCGCTGGTCGGCGATGCGTCTCCGCTGCATCGTGCGCGACGCGCTGCGCACGGGTCTCCTGACGGGTGTTCCCGACGACGAGAAGTCCGGCGGCCGGGCGGTGCGCTCGATGCTCGTGGCGCTCGTCCTCGGAGATGTCGAGGTCGGCTATCGCGCCATCGACGACTCCTTCCGCGCCGTCGGGCTCTCGCACATCCTCGCGATCTCGGGCTTCAACCTCGCTGTGCTTGGATGGGTCGCCGCCACCGCGGCGCGCCTCGTCAGCCGCGACGAGCGCGTGCATGCCGTTGCCGTCGGAGTCGCGGCGCTGCTTGCGCTCTGCCTGATGGCACCCGCCGCAAGCGCGATCAGGTCGGCGCTCATGTCGATCGTCGGCGCGTGCGGTGCCTCCATCGGACGAGAATGGAACGGCGACGCGATCCTTGCGCTGGCCGCGATCGCGATGCTGACGATGGCTCCATCGGACGCGACGAACGCAGGATTCCAGCTCAGCTTCGCCTGCGTGCTGGCGCTGCGGCATCTCTCGCCGATGGTCGCGTGGAGATGGCTGCGGTGGATTCCGGCAGACGACGCATCGCGCGCGCTTCCGGTGTGGATCGCGCTTGGTGGCACGCTTCTCTCCCGCGCGCTCGCGGCAGGGCTCGCCGCGTTCCTGACGAGCGTTCCGATCGTCCTCTGCCACTTCGGGACGTTCCAGCCGTTCGGTGTGCTGCTCACGCTTCTCTGCTCGCCGCTTGCGACGGTCACGCTCGTCGTCGCGTACCCGAAGGCCGTGATCGGGGCGATGCTCGCGGCGTGGCTTCCCGATGCGACGGCGCCGATCGGGCCCGTGCTGTGGCTCCCCGCGTGGCTGCAGGTCGACATCGTCGATCGCGCGATCCTGCTCGGCGCGGGTTCGTTCGCACCGGGCGCGATCCACTGGCTTGCGGCGATCGCGATGCTCGCGGCGACCGCGGGGGCGCTGCTCGCCTCCGCGCGTGTCGCCCGGCTCGCCTGCGCGGCGATCGCGGCGGCAGCGTGCATGCTCGGCCCGGTGGGCCGATCGGGCGAACCGCTCGGAGACCTCGAACGCGCCGATCAAGTCGCGATCCGTCTCACGATGTTCGCCGTCGGCGATGGAAGCGCCTACGCGCTCGAGTCAGGTGGCGCGCTGGCATTCTTCGACGCAGGATCGAGCAGCCATGGAAGCGTAGGAGGGCGCGCGCTGCTGCCGTGGGTCGTCGCGCGAGGCGGACGAATCGATGCGGTCGTCGTGTCGCACCCAGACATCGATCACTTCAGCGCGGTCGCAGACCTCATCCGGCACGCGCGTGTCGGTTCGATCTATGTCCATGACTCGATCGTGGAACTCGCCGATACGAATCCCGCCACATCGGAACTGCTCGAGGCCGCGCAGATGCGCGGGACTCGGGTCATCGTCGTCGCCGCAGGAGACCGCTTCACGATCGGATCCTCGACATGGACCGTCCTCTGGCCCGAGCGCGGCTGGCGTTCGCGGCGCGACAACGACCTGTCGCTGGTCGTCCGCGTCGAGACCGGAGCACGGCGGGAAGGTGGCCGCGCGACCATCCTGCTGACAGGCGACATCGAGACGGAGCCAGCCGCTCTGCTCGTCGCACGCGCGCGCGATGGCTCGATCGATCTCCGCTGCGACCTGATGGAGCTTCCGCACCACGGAAGCTGGCGCGAGGCGATCGTGCCGCTGCTCGCGGCTGCGGACCCTTCGGCCGTGCTTCAGTCGACGGCCGCGCGGAGATTGAGAAGCGACCGCTTCGCGCCGCATCTCGTCGGGCGACACAGGCTCGTCACCTGTCGCGATGGAACCGTGCAGGCCGTGGTGCGACGGAGCGGCGGCGTCGAGCTCTTCGCGTGGGATCCCTCCGCACCCGGGAACTGGAGGCCTGTCGGTCGGGTCGCGCCGTGCGATCGCCGTCCTCGCGGCGTCGGACGGCCACGACGCCTCGTGATTCGGCGCTCCGCCGTGGTGCTGTCCCGGCGGTCGTCAGCGCGTGCGGAGAAACATCGCGCGACGCAGCACGATGCGATCGCCCGCGGACCCGTTCCCGCCATCGGAGATGCCGATGACGAGTCGCGCGCGTTCCGGGCCCGAGTTGGGCGCAGGACCGGCGACATCAAGCGTGAGGATCCGCCGACGCGTGGCATGGTCAAGCCGCACGCGCGCCTCGACGCCTTCGCCGATCGTGGCGAAGACCTCGACCGCCGCATCGGGGGGCGCGGGCTCCGCGAGCGAGACCTCCGCCGTGAAGACGAACGGCGCACGCGCGGCCACGAGTGCGTCGGGAACCGCAAAGCGGACGCGCATGCCGCCATCGAGTGCGATCTCGCCGAGGCCAAGAAGGCTCTGGCTCGACTCCTCGATCCGCGTCGACTCGTCGATCGCGTAGCGGTAGCCCTCGGACGGTGGTTCGGGAGGGGACATCCTGCACGCGGCAAGCGGGTGCATGGCGGATGGATCGAACAGGAGGGCGATCGGAGAAGATGCGATCGGTCGAGATCCATCGGGCTTGGCCGCGGCATCGAGAAGGGGATCCGCGAGCCCGAAGATCCAGCCCCGCTCCTTGTCGAACTCGACGGCGTCGGCTCGGACATGGGTTCCGTCCGCGAGCCACATGGCGATGCCGCTGCCAGTGCTCTCGCGCAACTGCGCGAACGCGATCGCGGCGAGGCGCTCCACGGGGATCCGGCGGGCGCTGGATGCTCCGCCCGACTGTTCCGACGATTCGACCTGCGTCGATGTCTCGGCTGCGGCGGCATCCTTGGAAGGCTCCCGTTCATCGGGCTTCTGTCGCGTCGACGGCTCGAGCACCTCGAGCAGGACCTCGGTGCCGAGCGAGTCGACGAAACCGACGAGCGTGTCGCCGTTCAAGAGCAGGATCGTGTCTGCATCGGCACGGGCGGCGGCGCGGGCCTCCGCTCGGAGGCGGATCTCGGAAACGCGATCGAGGTCGATGGGGATCGAACCGATCCAGCGATGCTGCCACGATGCGCGATCCCCGTCGAGTCGGAGCTCTCCGGGAAGCAGTTGCCCATCGTCGAGGACGAGCGTGCCCGCGGTGAGCTGCGTGAGGAAGGCCATGTCCCTTGGAAGCGTCGAACCGACCATGCAGGCGACGACCTGCTCGCGCGCGATCCGTTCATTCCCTGCAAGCTCGGAGAAGACGAAGTCAGCGCCATCGAGCGCGGCAAGACGACCGGAGCGCCAGGATCCATCGCGGAGAAGGAGCTGCACGCCGATCGAGCGCTCCGTGCCCGTCTCCTGAACAGCAGCGGTTGCGGGAAGGCCCTGTGCGCCGGGCGCGGATGCCATGGAGAGACCGTGCGCCGTGGCGGCGAGAAGCAGGCTCACGGTCGACGGTCTTCCGATCACACCGCACGCACGACGAATGAGGAGGGGAATCGCGAGGCCGACACGCGACGCCATCGTCGCGGGCCGGGTGCGTGCTTGGGTCATGGCGGAGTGCATGGGAAGAGGGCTGCGACCGAGGTGTCAGCGTTGGAAGATCGGGAGATAGCGCTTCGGCATCTGAAGGACGATCAAGGCCATCGCGGTCCCGTACGCATCACCCTGCGGATCGGTCCAGGAGCCATCAGCACCCTGCTTCGCGAGAAGTTCTTCGCGGATCGCAGGCCACCAGTCCTTCCACCTGTCGCCACCCGCCAGATACATGGCCTGCACCGCGTAGTAGTGCCCGTAGAAATAGTGCGGCTGGGAGAACCCTCCGCCGATTCCTCCGGCTTGACCGCGTGGAAACGCATGCTGGCGAAGATAGTCGAGCCCGCGCTCGATCGACTGGTCCTCGTAGACACCCGCGTAGAACAGGCTCGCGACTCCCGCCGCAGTCCGCGGCCAGGCAGAACCGCCGAGGTCCTTCATGTACCTGAACCCACCGTCGGCGTTCTGGCACGCACGCACATACCGCGTGGCGTCGTCGATCGTGGACTTCGGGACCTTGATGCCGGCGTTGCGCGCGCTGCGCAAGGCCATGACCTGGCAGATGGTGACGGAGACGTCGGCGTCGTCGGGCACGGGGTTGTAGCGCCATCCGCCTTCGTTGTTCTGGCTGGCAACGATCAGCTGGACCGCGCGGACCAACGCGTCGCGGACGCGGTCGTCGTCCCTGTTCATGCCGTAGATCTCGCCGAGGAACAGCGTGGCGAAGCCGTGGCCATACATGGGGCCATGCGTCTGGTCGGAGACCAGCAGCCCTGTCTCGGTCGAGTTCGCGAGAACAAAGTCCAGCGCCTTCTCGACCTGCTCGGCGAAGTCGCCACGACCCGGCACGTTTCCGTCGGCCATGAAGGCGATGGCGCAGAGGCTCGTGACGCCGACATGCTGGCCAAACCGACCTTGGCCGAACGCGCCATCGGTCTTCTGCTGTCGCCTCAGGTACTCGAAGCCCTTGCGCACCGCCTCCTCGAGCCGAGGCGTGATCTCATCGGCGGTCGGAGCGTTCTCGGCACCCACGGGCTGAGGCCGAGAGTCGACGGAGTCCCGGTCGGGTGTCACTGGGTCCGAGGTCACTGGAGGCGAGGCCGCGGGATCAGCGCCCCCCTGGCGTCGGAAGGACGACCCGCGGGGAAGCGCCGAAGGAACCGAGGGCAGCCCGATGCCCGCGAGGCGGGTCCCGGGGGACTTGCCGAGAGTCATGGAGGCCGCCGCGGGCACCCGATCGGAGCCGAGCTCGGTGCTCCACCGCTCTCTCAGAGAATCCGGCGCTGGCTCGGGTGTCTCGAGGTCGAGATCGAGGTCATCGTTGAGGGTGAACGCGAGGGCTGCGGGACTCCACGAGAAGATCGAGGCGGTCGGATGTGGTCGCGGAAGAGGGACCCACGATGCGCCGGCATCCGCCCGAGGCACACGAACGGTCTCAATCGCTCCGCGAGCAGGAGGATCGGCGCACTGAGGCCAATCCAGGCATGGGCGAGAGGTCCGCCCGCTCGCCGCGGTCGCCTCGGCCGCGGTGTCTGCGTGCATTCCGGATACGCACGGGGCCGCGACCGCGGCGGAGAGCACGAACAGCGATGCCCCAAGCAGCGCAGGACCGAGAGACCGGGCCACCGGGCAGACCCGATCCCGACCCTCGCCGAATCGCTCGGCGGAGTTGTCTCGCGATGTCGAGAAAGTGATCACTTCGACGCCTCCTCCGCAAGTCGACGGTAGTACTCCCGTGTCAGTCGCTCGTAGATCGACGAGACGCGATCGCGACGGCCTTGCAGCACGAGTTCACGAACTCTCTCGGGAAGCTGCCCCCACTCGATGCGCGACTCCTCGAGCTCGACCCCGTCGGCTGCAGGTTGATCACTCGGTCGGTCGAGCGTCGACTCGCCGTCGCTGTCCCCGGGTTGCGGCTGACCAGCAACCGGAGTTGAACGCGCATCGCGCCGCGACGACTGCTGGCCATTCTGCTCGGAGGGATCCTCGCTGCCGCTTCGACGGCTCCCGGACTGTCGCGACGAGGATGATTTCGACTTCGACTTGGACTGGCTCTGTCGCTCCGCCTCCTCGAGCAGCCGCGCCAAGGTGCGCACGACATCCTCCTGGATCCGCTGCGTCCCGATCCCCGGGTCCCGAGCGTCCTCGAGTCGCTCGGCTGCCGAACGCATGCCTCCGACGGCACGATCGACGAGATCCTCGAGGGACGCCTCGTCGAGCGCCCTGTCGAGTCGTCGTGTCTGTTCACGCTCTGCCGCGCTCTCTGCACTTGAGCCCCCGGCACCCGTCGTGGGAACGCCGAGCAGTTCATCGAGGGACTTCGGCTGCGCGGGCGGCTTCGACGGCCCGGAGCCGGCGGCCGTCTTCGACTCCTTGTCGGCCTGAGTCGATGTTGATCCCGTGGCGTTGCGCTTCGGGTCGCCAGCTTCGCTTGTGCCTTGGTCTTGAGCAGTGGGGCCCGACTCGGCCTCTCGTCCTCCTCCAGCCGCGAGGAAGGGTGCTGCACCCGTTCCGTGCACGAACGACAGCGCGAGTAGGGTGGCGACGACCCCGCGAGGTCGCCAGCCGACACGGGGGCGTGAGAAAGATGCGGCCTCGACACCGACACCGGGGGAGTGAGACGAGATTCGGCGAATGAGTCTCATGGCGATTCTCCAAAGCGAACTTCCGGCGCACATGCGGAGGTCGGTGGCAGGCCCCTCGGCGCGGTGAACGCGACAAGCCCGACCGCACCACCGATTCCACGGGGGACCGGCTGCGCATGGCCGCCCGTCCCATCACGGCCCGTTCCCTCGACGCGATCGCCCGCGTCCGGGTTGGCGCCCTCACCTTCGCGCCGAGATTCGTCCTCGCGCGGCGCGTCCTGCCGCTCGTCCGGCCCGCCCTCGTCGGGGTCCACGCGCGGCTGCGGCTGCCCCTGACCACGAATCTTGTCCGCAAGCCGAAGACCGAGATCAAGGATGCGACGCTGCCGCGCGGCGAGTTCGGCGATTCCTGCGGCACGGACAGACGCGTCCAAGCCGACGGCCTCCTCGTCGAGCCGCCGCGTCCTCCTGACCAGTGCATCCTGCATGGACATGAGCAGTCGGACCTCCGCAGCAGGTGGAACCGCGCCAGATGGCGCGCCGCCCGAGCCTCCCCCGGGCTGGCCCTCGCCAGCATCCTGCTCTCCGAACCGATCCTCGTCATCGGACGGCGTGGCTTCGTCAAGTGCCGCGACGATTGCGGAGATCGCCTCGATCGCGTCGAGCGCCGGGGGGAGGGCGTCCTTCGGACGGCCTGCGGCGAGACGGTCGCGCGCATCCGACAGTGCCATGTCGATCACATCGTGCATCTCGACGAAGACCTCCGCATCACGAAGATCCTGCTCGGTCTCGATCACTCCCGCGACATCGCTCCTGATCTGCTCCTGCACGGTCGAGAGGCGCCTGCTCTCGACCGCCTCGCGACGAGTCAAGTCCCGCATCTCGTCGGGCACGACGCGCTCGACGAGCGAACGCACCGCGACCTGTCGCTCGAGGATCGCCCTGTACTTCGCGAGAAGCTCCTCTCGTCGCTCCGCCTCCGCCTGCTCTTCGGCACGCTGCACGAGACGCTCGGCCTCGGCGAGCGCGTCCTCGAGCGCGCGAATGGCCGCATCGGAAGCAGCGGTCGCATCCACCTGCACGAACTTCTCCGACCGCAACCGAGATGCGACGCCCCCGAGGCTCGTCGCAGCGTTCTCGAGCAGACGAGCCGCACGCGCGGACTCCCTGCTGCGCGCCCTCGCATCGGCCGCGACGCCACGCGTGTTCTGCGAGATCATTCCATAGGAGACCGCGAGCGGATCACGCGCCGACCGCGCCTGATCGCCGTCGCCCGACGGAACCCGCGCAAGCTCGGCTCCACGCAGCTCCGCCTCTCCGAGCAGCCGGCGAATCGAATCGACGAGTTCCTCCATCATCCTGGCGAGCTCACGCGCGCGGACCTTTCGGTCCTCCTCCATCGCGGCCAGCGCACGCGCCAGCGCCTCGGACGCCTGCTCGAGGGAACCACGCGACTGCTCGAGCCGGTTCTGCGCAGCCTCCTCCGCGGCACGATCGACCTGCTCGCGCACGCGGCCATCCTCGGTCTCCCGCGCGGCCGCCTCCAGACCCTCCGCCTGTGCTGCATCGTTCCCCTTCAGAAGCCCGGCGCGCTCGCGCAGATCGTTCACGGTCTTCTCGACGTCATCCGCCGCGCGGTTCATTCTGGACGCGAGCTCGTCGATCTCGGCACGGGCATCCGGCGAAAGCTCCTCGCGCGACTCGCCCGAGGACCTCTCCGCGGCCTGACCCGCCTCACGCGCAAGCCGCTGAACCTCCGACGCCAGCGTCTCGAGCCTTCGACGCGCGATCCACGCGTCTTCGTCGCGATCAAGGAGGGCCACGAGATCCTCGAGCTCGGCACGCACCTCGTCCTGACGCTCCGCGACCTGCCTGCGCAGATCGGCCTGGACCTCGGCTCCGCTCGCCTCTCGATCCGAGCCGCGTGCGGATGGATCGTCGTTGTCGCCGCTCTCGGAGCGATTCGCGCCGGCGCCCGCAGCCTGTTCGAGCTGCGCGACGGCCTCGCTTGCCTCCGCGCTCCGAGCCTCCGCGACCGACGCGAGCTCCTGGGCCTGCCGGACGATCTCGGCCAGCGACCCGTCGCCCTGACGGTTGCGGTCGATGCGTCGCCTGATCTGCTCGACCGACTCGCGCATTCTCGCGACGCCCTCGGTCACGGCGGCCTGCGCGGCCGCGAGAC
Source organism: uncultured Klebsiella sp. (assembly GCA_964393015.1). Classification (GTDB taxonomy): domain Bacteria; phylum Planctomycetota; class Phycisphaerae; order Phycisphaerales; family SM1A02; genus QWPT01. Next base: position 18,535 of record CAYMSD010000015.1, on the reverse strand, counting down.
CTGGGTCGAGCTCCTCGCCTTCCGTCGATTCCCTCGCGCGCGCCTGCCGCTCGTCGATGCGCATCGCCTCGCGGCGCGTGGACGCCAGCGTCGACCGCAGTTGACGCTCGAACTCCTCCTCGGTGACGACGCGAAGCACGCGCTGCGCGCTGCGGGTCCGCTCGCGCGGAGACCCCTCCACCGAGACACCGACAAGCTCGTCCTCCGCGAAGGCGCGCAGGACCACCGCATCGCCGGGCTTCGGGGAGAGCCTTGCGACATCGAGCGTGCGCTCGAGCGACGATGAAGCTTCCGCCTCGGACAACTCCGCGCGCTCCTCGAGCCGCAGGCTCTCCGTCGATCCACCTGCCAGACGGACGGCGATCTCGATTCCCGCCTCGCGAAGCTCGATGTCGTCCCGCCCCTCGGCCCGCATGGGGATCCGCGCATCGGGAAGAACCGACTCGTCCTGCATGGGCTCGACCAGCGCCGCGCTCGGAGGACGGTCGTCGACGGCATCGAACGCGAAGACGCACGGATCCGTCTGCCGAATGCCGTCGAGGTCGACGAGATCGACCTCGATGCGCGCCGACTCCTCGAGAACGAACCGAACCGACCATCGCCGCGGGTCCACTGGATCCTGCGTCGGAACAAGCGCGATCGCACCTCGCTCGGCGCCCGCCGCCACATTCGGCGTCGGCTCGTCCGGTTCGGATGGCACGGCCACTCCCGTCGCAAGGAACGAGGACTCCGTCTCCGAGAGAGCGAGTTCCCGAGAGAGCTCGAAGTCGATCACGACCTCGCTCTTCTCGAGCATCGAGCCGCGCGGAGTCCCGCGCGCATCGCGGCCATCGCCCAGATCCTCGACCCGCTCTCCCAGCACGCGACGCGCATAGGCGGGCGGCGTGATGGTGGCGGCGGCGCGGAGGATCCTCGGCGGCTCGACGAGACGAACGCTCAGCGGCTCGGTCTCCGCATCGCTCGAGAGGAACACGACCTCGATGCGCGCTCCATCCGCATCGACGAGCCGCTCGAAGTCACCCGATGGCTGACGCGACAACGCGACCTCGTTCCACGCGGGCTCGAGATCCGACGCGCCCTCGACGGGCCACACCCTGTAGCGCGCGAACACGCGTTCGCGCTGGGCGTCGCCCTTGGTCAACCGCGCGCGCAACGCCACGGGCTTTCCGCGCGGAAGGACTTCACCCGATGCGAGAAGCCCCTCGACCGCGGTGCGCGCGGGCCATGCAGCGTCGCTCCATGGCAGGAAGACGCGCCTGACCGCGATCGATGCCGAGTTCGCGTCGAACGCCGTGAAGAGCGCACCCGCCACGACGAGGGCGAGCACCGCTCCGACTCGAGCGAGCGCAGGCCGCACGCGCAGAACCCCGCGCAGGTCCATGCCGCGCGCGCGCTCCTCGAGATCCGCGACCGCGCGTGCCGCGAGCGTGTTTCGCCGCGCGAGGCCGCTCTGCGCGAACTCGACGGCGGACGCCAGCCTGCCCGCAAGCTCCGGCCGCGTGCGCTCGACCCTGAGCGCGAGATCGACCGCGCCCGGCCTGAATCGGAGCGCGGGAAGCACGAACCTCCTCAGGTCGATCGCGACAAGCAGCACGATCACCGCGAGCAGGATGACACGCACGGGCATCGGGAAGCGCAGCATCGCGTCGAGCGATGCCGCGACCGCGAACCCGACGAGCACGAGCACGCCAAGCGCCGCAAGCGCGGAGGCGATCGCGATCGCGCGCGCAGCAAGCGCGAGGCGCTGCACGGCGCGCACGGCCGGCGGCACCCCGCCGCGATCCGTGAATGGAGTGGACTCCGCGGTCGGCCGCTCCGACTGATGCTGTTGCGGTTGCTGCTGCATGGATCTCGCCCGGGGCTCTTCTGACGGGTCGTCCGGCTTCATCCGGCGACGCGCGCTACACGAGCCTCAGCAACCTCCTTCCCGTCCATTCGAGTGCGAGCAGGAGCAACAGCATGCCGAACGCGAGGGGCGTGTCCCAAAGCGACTCGAGCAGGCTCTCGTCGATCTCCCTTGCGCGCGCAGGCAGGAGCCGCGGGAGCTCCTCGATCGTCCCGGCACCGAGCGTCCGGCCCTTCGTGCGGGCTGCGAGCAGCGCAAGCGCCTCGTGATCGGCGTCGCCACGGCGCAGCTCGTCGTCCGCGCGCACGACCTCGAAGGGCGCCTCGGCGGATCCGAACGACGCGTCCGTCGCGACCGCTTGGAACGAGCCGAGCCGATCGGCGGGGAAACTCGCCGTCGCATCCGCACCGTCCCGCACGAGGTCGAGCCTGGCGATCGGGTTTCCATCTTCACCACGGATCTCGAGCGGAAGCGACTGCGCCGCGGCGTCCGCGGCAGACTCGTCGCCGAGCCGCAGCGTCACGAGGACAGACTCCCCGGGCGTGACGCGCGACGGCGTCACGGTGAGCGTGGCGCCACCGCCATCCGCTGCGAGCGACTCGCGCGCGAGGAGTCGCACAAGCGGCACCCAGAAGCGCTCGGGATAGCGTTCACCCTGCCCGTAGCGCCAGCGCCAGATCTCGTCGGTGGCGACATAGATGATCTCGCCTGCGCCGAACCTCATGCGGAGCACGGCCGCCGATGGATCCTCGCCGAGCGGATCCGTGCTCTCGGCCTGCGCGATGATCTCCGCCGTCGGCTTGACGCGGGCGCGAGGCACCGACTGGACGAAGCGCAGTCTCGGCCACGAGAGCGCGCGATCGAGCAGCACCTCGGGCCAGCCCGACGGGTTGTCCGCAAGTCGAAGCACGCCGAGCCGCTCCGCCGCCTCGGTCGGACGGATCGTGCTCGCGCCGACCCGTGGCTCGAGCGCAAGCGGCGGACGGAACGGAAGGAGATCCGCGAGCGGCGTGCCTTCCCAGGACGCCGGCGTCGCCCTGTCGCCGCCGATCCAGAGAAGACCCGCGCCGCGTTCCGAGACCTCGCTGCGGATGATCGAGAGCTGTTCCGGCGAGAAGAAGCCGCCGGGGACATCGCCGATCACGAAGAGGTCGTAGCGCCCGAACTCCTCGGCCGTGCGCGGAAGCCGCGCGATCGGCATGTTGCCTTCCTGCGCGAAGTCGCGGTCCGCCGAGAGGAGCATGACCGAGCTCTCGATGTCCTGCTCGCGGATCAGCAGGTTCTTGAGATAGCGGTACTCCCAGCGCGACGAGCCCTCGACATAGAGGACGCGGATCGGGCGGTCGACGAGCTCGACCGCGACCGTGCGCGCGTTGTTCTCGCGCACGAGGTCGGGCCGCGCAGGCGCGATCTCGACGCGCATCGAGCGTCGGCCCGCATCGGTCGCGGACATGTCGAGCATCACCACCGTCTCGCCCGCGGCCACAGGCTCCACCGGCGCGCCGGCGTCCGAGCCATCGTCGCGCCCGCCTGCGTCGATCTCGTCCTCGACCGTCTCGACATCGAGCTCGACGCCGGTCTCGGCGTCGACGAGGCGCACCGTCAACGCGCCCTCGACGCCGCCACGGTCGAGACGCACCTCGACGGGGACGCGGTCGCGCACGAACGCGCGGCTCGGCGCCGCGACGGAGATGATCGCTGCGTCGCCCACGCGCGCGCCGGAACCAAGTGGCACCGCGAACACGGGAATCGCATCGCGCTCGAGCGTGCGGAAGGTCTCGGTCGACACGGGCGTCGCGGAACGCCCGTCCGAGAGCAGCAGGATGCCGCTCACGGGCCTGCCCGCCGCGCGGGAGAGAGACTGCCGCAGCGCACCGTCGAGATCCGTGCGGTCTCCCTTCGCTTCGCCGAAGTCTGGAACGACGGACTGCGGTCGAATGGCGGCGGCGTCCGACGGCTCGACTTCCTCGCCCGCATCCGTGCCCGCGTCCGGCCCAAGCGAGAACACGCCGCCCGCGAATCCCGCGAAGTCGATGTCCTTGTCGCGCGCGATCAGGTCGAGCGTCTTCCCCGCATCCGCAAGGATGCCGCGCAGCTCCGCGTCGCGGGACCTTCCCGCGGGGCCATCCTCGATCTCGAGCGACTGGCTCCGGTCGACGAGCACCACGAGCCTGTCGCGCTCGATGCGGATCCGCTCGAGCCGCAGCGACGGCCCAGCGATCAGGATCGCGACGAGCACGATCGCGGCGGCGCGGAGGAGCGCGAGCGCACCACGCGTCGCGCGCGATGCGGCCGACTGCGACCCCGACAGGCGACGGTAGCTCCACCATCCGATCGCGCACGCACCGACCACGACGAGGAACCACGCCCAGGTCGGAAGCGGACGCTCGAACACGACGCTCGCGGCGCCGACATCGTCGGGAACCGTGGCGCCCGTGACCCACTCGATCCACTTCGGTGGCACGCTCGGCGTGGGAATGGCGGCGAGCCACTTCATGCCTTGCCTCCCGCGGAGAGCGGACGCCCGTCGGCGCGAGCCGCGGCGGATGGCGCGGCGGCTGCCGGTGCGGAAGGCGACGCGGGTCCAGCGCCGCCCGCACGGCCGCGCACCCGTCCGACGGTCGCGATCGCCCCGACATCCGCGCCCGCGCGCGCAAGCGACGCGTGCGAGAAGACGCGGCTGAGGAATCCCTCTGCGAGCAGGAACGCGAGCGCGGCCACGAGCGCGAGGAAGGCGAGCGATGTCGCGCCACGCGCGCCCGCCGCGCCCGACGACCGCTCTACGGCCGCACTCGCGTCGGCCTCGACCGCATCGCCGGTTCCAGCGAGGAACTGGATCCGCACACCGAGCGCCGCACCAAGCGCCTCGGGCGCGGTCGGCGCAAGCGAGAGCCTGTCGAGCCGAGGGTTCACGGCGACGAGCGATCCGTCGTCGCCGCGAAGGACGCCGCTCGTGCGCACCGCCTGCTCGCTTGCGCCATCCGCGGAGAGCGAGACCACGACGCCCGACTCGCCGCGAAGCGTCGCGGCGCTGCGCAGACGAACGCGCTCGCCCACGCGGAATCGCTCGCTCGCAGCGGAGAGCTGCAGCGCCGTGCGGACAAGCTCCTGGAAGAGCGGCACCATGAGCGGCTTGACGGGCAGGTTGCTCCACGCGAGCTCGGGTGCGCTCGCGAACGCGACGACAAGCCCCGCGCGCGCGCGCGACGCTCCGCCCCCCGCTGGTTCGGCGGGCGACTGCATCGCGACGAACGGGGTTCCGTCCTCGAAGACGAGGACAGCGTCGGCAGGCGCCGTTCCCTCGATCGCGGCGAACCGGGCGACGGCGATCGGCGCGACGAGCGCGGGAAGCTCGGGCCGGATCGCGGCGAGCATCCGCGACTGCGGCTGTTCCTCCGCGAGAAGACGCGGGGCCGGCGGCTCCGTCGCCTCGACCGCCACGCGCATGGCGACGCCGAGCCGTGGAAAGAGCGTCGACGACCACGCCTGCGCCGCAGATTCGCCCGCGGGCAGCACGATCACGACTCCACCCTCGCGGACGAACGCCCCGAGCGCATCGCATGACTCCGCGGAGAGGAGGTCGGGCCGCGCGACCACGACGGCATCGAGTCCGATGAGCGCGCGCGCATCGCAACCCGAAGGATCGATGTCGCGCACGCGCATGCCCGAACCGACCGCAGGAGACAGCGCGCGCGAAGCCCACAGGGACGCAGGCACCCGATCGAGGTCCGACGCATCGAGCGATCCACGCCGGCCGACGACGCCGACATCGACCTCGCTGCGCAAATCGATCACGGTCCACGCGCGGTTCCCGAGCGCGAGCGCATCGTCGCCGAGGCGCACCTCGACCGCGCCTCGGCGCGGCCCGCGCCGCTGCGCGCCGTCGATGGCCACGGGCGCGAGCTGAAACTCGACCGACGCCTCCGCCTGGCCCGCCTCCCACAGCACCGCGCGCGGCTGCGACGCCACGAAGCCATCCGCGTTCGCGCGCACTTCCGTCCTTCCCGCATCGAGCGAGCCGCCCTCGCGCACGAGCCTCGCGCGGACGAGCGCGACGCCACCCATCGGCGATGGCCGCGCATCGATCTCCGCGATGCGCACGTCGACCGGCGCTGCGCTCGCGGGCCGCAGCGCCACGACTTCGGCGTTCGCGTTGGTTCCGCGCACGACCTCGCCACCCGCCTCGATGCTTCCTGCACGGAACGCGCTTGCGACAAGCACCGTCGCGCGACGGGGAGCACCCGCCTGCGAGGCCATCGACCGCTGCGTCTCGAGCGCAAGCGCGAGCGCGGCGGGAAGATCGGCGGGAACCTCGCCTGGTGCTGCGCCGTCGAGCGCGCGCATGAACGCATCGCGGTCGCCGGTCGGCGCAAGCGCCAGCCGCGGCGGCGCGGAGGAGAGCACGAGCGCAAGGCGGTCGCGCGGGCCCGCCGACTCGAGCGCGCGCCGCACCTCCGCGCGCACGCGGTCGAACTCGGGCTCGCTTCCGACGATCGCGCCGCTCGTGGCGCCATCGTCGAGAACCACGATCCAGGCCCGTGACTCGTCCTCGAGCAGCGACCCGCCGCCCGCGAACGGAACGGCCAGTCCGATGCCTGCGGCAAGGACGGCGAGCGACCGCAGCGCGAGCACCGTCCAGTGCTCGAGCCGCATCCGCCGCGTCGTGCGGCGCACCGCCTCGCGGAGGAGATCGATCGCAGCCCAGTCGACGGGCACGCGGCGGCGCCTGAAGAGGAGATGAATCAGGATCGGCAGCGCGATCGCGCCGACGGCCGCGAGGGCGATGCCCGGATGAAGGAAGTTCATCCGCCGCGCCTCCCCGCGAAGCTCATGCGCCGGTCGAGCAGCGCCGCGAGCACGGGGCCGATCGCCTCATGCGTGTCGCACACGACCGCATCCGCGCCGAATCCGCGCGCGATGCGCTTCACGCCCTCGACATGCTCGCGCACGAGCTCGAGGTAGGTCGCCCGCACCGCGCGCGGATCGGCCTCGATTCCGCCCGCTCCCTCGAGATCCTCGAAGAGCGCGGGCGTGTCGATGTCGAAGCGCAGCTCCTGACGGTCGAGCGTCTGCACGAGCATGGCGTCGTGGCCGCGGTGGACGAGCCTCGCGATCGCGCCGCGCAGCTCGTCGAGCGGCATGAGGAAGTCGGACAGGATCACGAAGAGCGCGCGGTTCTGCGTGCGCGCGACCATCTGGTCGACGCTGCGGCCGATGCGCGCGCGGCCCTCGACGGGCTCGCCGCTCAGCACGCCGACGATCGAGCGCCACTGGTCGCGCTGGCTCGAGCGCCGCACCTGCGAGCGCACCTCCTCGTCGAAGAGCGCGAGCCCCACGCGGTCGCCCTGGTGGAGGCACACATACGCGATCGCCGCAGCCGCGGCCGTGGCGTGGTCGAACTTCGTCCACACGCCGCGCGCGCGGCTCGCGTCGGTGCCGCCCCAGCCCTTCTTCACCGCGAGCGTGCCGAAGCGCATCGAGCTCGAGCGGTCGAGCAGGACCACGACATCGAGGTTCGTCTCCTGGACATAGCGCTTCACATAGGTCTTGTCGGTGCGCGCGAACACCTTCCAGTCGATCTGCCTGATGCTGTCGCCGGGCGCATACTGCCTGTGCTCGGCGAACTCGACCGCGAGGCTCTGGTAGGGCGAGCGGTGCATGCCGCTCATGATTCCCTCGACGATCATGCGCGCGCGCAGCTCGAACGGCGCGAGCTGGCCGAGCGTCTCGGGCGCGAGGTACTGCTCCGCGCGCATCGGACGCGACGCCGCGCCTTCGCGGCCTCGTTCGGTTGATGCGGCGCGGCCTGGTTCCACGGCGGATTCTCCTGCGAGGACGCGGCGAAACCGCCGCCGCCCGCGCACGCTCAGCGGGTCACTGCATCGAGTGCGCGCGACGATCCGTCGACGCGCACGGAGTCGAGGATGAGCCCGACGACATCGTCGGCCTTCACGCCATCGGCCTCCGCGTTGAAGTTCGTGACGATGCGATGGCGCATCACGGGCAGCGCGATCGCGTGGACATGGTCGACCGTGACATGCGTCGCGCCCTCGAGAAGCGCGCGCGCCTTGGCCGCGAGCACGAGGAACTGGCTCGCGCGCGGCCCCGCGCCCCACTCGAGATAGTCGCGGCAGACCTTGAGCGCCTCGCCCTCCTCCCGGACGCGCGTGGCGCGCACGATGCGGATCGCATGGCGCATCACATGGTCGGCCACGGGCATCTCGCGCACAAGCGCCTGCATGCGCACGATGTCGTCGCCCGAGAGGATCGGCTGCGGCTCCTCGAGGCCGGTCGAGGTGGTGCGCGAGACGATCTCGAGCTCCTCCGCCTCGCTCGGATAGCTCACGCGGATGTTGAGCATGAACCGGTCGAGCTGCGCCTCGGGAAGCGGATAGGTTCCCTCCTGCTCGATCGGGTTCTGCGTCGCGAGCACGAAGAACGGGTTCGGCAGGCGGTACTGGACGCCGTTCACGGTGACCTGCCGCTCCTGCATCGCCTCGAGCAGCGCCGACTGCGTCTTCGGCGGCGTGCGGTTGATCTCGTCGGCGAGCACGATGTTCGAGAAGATCGGGCCCTTGACGAAGCGGAGGCTGCGCGCGCCCGTCGCCTTGTCCTCCTGGATCACCTCGGTGCCGGTCATGTCGCTCGGCATCAGGTCGGGCGTGAACTGGACGCGCGAGAAGCCGAGGCTCAGCGTGCGGGCAAGGCTCGAGACGAGAAGCGTCTTCGCAAGCCCCGGCACGCCCTCGACGATGGCGTGGCCACCGCAGAGGATGGCGAGGATCGCCTGCTCGACGACGGGGTCCTGCCCGACGATCGACTTGTGGACCTCGCGACGCACCGACTCCACCGCCCTGCGGACCTCCGCGACCGCCGCGACCTTGTCCGACCAGCTCGGCGAAAGCGCGGGAACGGCGGGCAGGGGGAGCGTCGACTGGGTGGCCGTCGTCCCCGTCGTGTCCGCATGGTTCGTCTGCATGTGGTTCCTCGCTGATTGGCGGACCGCTCTGGTCGACCGCCTCGATCGGATGCGCCAACCCAGGCCACGAGGCCGAGGTCGAGTATACGGTTCCGTCTTCTCCATCATCGGTCAACGCATGCCCGAACTCCCGGAAGTCGAACACCTTCGTCGATCTCTCGAGCCTTGGCTCGTCGGGGCGCGCCTCGGCATGGTCCGTGTCCGCCGCCGCAGCGTGGTGAAGGCACGCCGCGCCGCATCGCTCGAGCACGCGCTTCTCGAGGGCGCCGTCGTCGCCGCGCTCCATCGACACGGCAAGCAGATGGCGATCGAGGCGGCGGACGGACGGGTGCTCGTGGTCCAGCTGGGGATGACCGGCTCGATGTCGATCGACCAAGGCCGCGCGCCCTCGGGCATGCAGTCGCGGCACAGGCATGTGCTGTGGGCGCTCGAGCCTGTGCCGCCCTTGGCCAAGCCTCCGTCGGACAAGCCATCGACCGAACGGGCCATTCGCACGCTCGCCTTCCGCGACCCGCGTCGCTTCGGCGGGCTGACACCGTACGCGTCGATGCAGGATCTCCACACCGCCTGGTCGCGCCTCGGGCCGGATGCACTGGCCATTCGGGCGACGGCACTGGCTGCGAACCTCGCCCGCACGGGTCGGCCGATCAAGGCGGCCCTCCTCGACCAGTCGATCGTTGCGGGCGTCGGGAACATCTACGCAGACGAAGCCCTCTTCAAGAGTCGTATCAACCCATTGCGCCCTGCGAACCTGCTCAGCTCGGCCGAGGTCTCGGCGCTTGCCAAGGCCCTCCGCACCATCCTTGCGAAGGCGGCGCGAGCCGGCGGATCGACCCTCCAGGACTACTTCGACGCTCTGGGAAACCCCGGGTCCGCCGTCCAGTTCCATGCGGTCTACGGCAGAGGCGGGCAGCCTTGCCTTGTCTGTGGATTGCCGCTTTCCGTGTGCACCGTCACGGCGCGCACGACCACCTTCTGCCCCTCGTGCCAAGACTTATCCACATGACGCACCAAGACCCTGTGGATGGCGGCGCCGCGTCTATCCACAGTTCTTCGCACGGTGCTCACGCGGACAATGGTCTCGGTTCTCGGTCGATTTGGAGAAGAACCCATGATGGTTCTTGACCGTTTGCGCATGGCGCGCCAAGGAACCCTACTCAAGGAAGAAATCTCTTCTTCCCTAGATAAAGACCCTGTCCGTTTGGGGAAAGCTCACCAGGGATCGTTCTAAGTACCGCTCTCGATTGGCTTTGCGACAAAGAACCCCTGGTGGAGAACTTTCCATCCGCCTGTCGCTTGCCGTCGCCACCCGCCTGTTGTCCGAGCATCGCGCTTCAGATCGGCCTCCGAAGGTCCGCTTTGGCTTGTCCACAGGCAGGGAAAGCGTCTGGTCTCGACACTCTCCAACAGGATGTCCACACGCGCTCGGAGTCATCTCGACGCGCGCTGGAGGATCTCCTGCTCGATCCGCCCGACCTCTGCGTGGAACTTCTGGTCGAGCTTGGTCCGATCCTCGATGGTGCGGACGGCGTGCATGACCGTGGTGTGGTCGCGGCCGCCGAAGTAGCCGCCGATCTCCTCGAGCGAGAAGCGGGTGTGGCGCCGCGCCAGGAACATGCACACCTGCCTCGGCATGGCGATCGACTTCTGGCGCCGCTTGGACAGGAGATCCGTCAGCTTCACGTCGTAGAAGCGGGTCACGCTCTCGATGATCGACTGGAGGCTCGGGGCGTTTCCGCTGCGGGTCGCTTCCTCGCCCTCGAGGGCCTGCATGGCGAGGTCGAGGCTGATCGGCTGCCCGGCGGCCATGGCGAAGCCGCGGATGCGGGTGAGCGCGCCCTCGAGCTCGCGGATGTTGGTGTCGATCTTGGCCGCGACATAGGACGGCACGTCGTCCGGAAGCTCGAGGCCGTGAAGCCTCGCCTTCGTCTTGATGATCGACACGCGCGTCTCGAAGCAGGGGCGCTGGATGAGGGCCACCATGCCCGCGGAGAAGCGGCTCGTGAGTCGCTCCTCGAGGTCGGGGATCTCGTTCGGCGGCGCGTCCGAGCTGAGGATGATCTGCTTCCCGAGCTGGTACAGCGCGTTGAAGGTGTGGAAGAACTCCTCCTGCGTCTGGTCGTGCTTCGACAGGAAGTGGATGTCGTCGATCACGAGCGCGTCCGCGGTGCGGAAACGATTGCGGAAATCGGTCATCCGGCCCGCGCGCACCGCTTCGTGGAAGAGATCCATGAAGGCGTTGCACGAGATGTAGCAGAGCCGCATGCTCGGCTTGGCGCGGAGGAGCGACTGGCAGATCGCGTGGAGAAGATGCGTCTTGCCGAGGCCGACGCCGCCGTGGATGAAGTACGGGTTGTAGGCGCGCCCCGGCTGCGCCGCGACCGCGAGCGCCGCGGCGTGCGCGAGGCGGTTGCCGGGCCCGACCACGAACGAGTCGAAGGTGTAGTCGGGGCTGAGGAGCATCTGCTCGTCGAGCCACGCGGGCCGCTCGGCCGACTCGTCCTCGACGGAGTTCGCCGTGGCGGGACGACCGTGCGCCTGCGCCTCGAACTTCGCCTCGTCGTCGGGGCTGACGAAGCGCACGACGAGCAAGCGCCCCGTCACACTCTGCGCGGCCTCCGTGAAGTGGGTGCCGCAGCAGCGCTGCAGGTAGCGCAGCTGCACGGGCTCGCGGACCACGAGGCGAAGGACGCCGTCGCGGATCTCGGAAGGCTCGATGTCGTCGAACCAGTGCCTGCAGATGTCGGAATGGTTCTTCCTCAGATAGTCGACAAGCGACTCGCGGAAGCCGGGCTCGATCCTCTGCATGTGACCTCCAGCCATCCCGACGACAGGGCGGCGCATCCGACGGGACCGCGGATGATCTCCTGTTTGACAGTCTTGTCTGCTCGATCCGACGCGTCCCACCGCAATCGGATCACCCACGGGGGGCGGACGATAGGGTTTCGCGCCCGACCAGTCAATTCACGCGGCGCGTCAGCCATCGCCCGGCGCGGCGATCTCATCCGACCGCTGCGCCGCGCCGCCTTCCTCCGCACGCGGCGCCGCCGCGGCGGCCTTCGCCTGCGCGGCGGCGAGCTGCTGCTCGTAGCGGGCGCGGTTCGAGCGATGGTCCATCAGGAGATGGATGCGCGCCGCGTCCGCGCCTGCAAGCGCCTCGATGCGCTCGCGGGCGTAGTGGATCGTGGTCCGCCGCGACGCGTGCACCAGCACGATCGCCTCCGCCTTCCACACGCGCAGCAGGCGCACGATGTCGTCGATGTGGAGGTGCATGCCCGTCTTGGCGCGGTCGGCGTGCTCGGGCTCGAAGAAGGTGCACTCGCTGATCACGATCCGCGCGTCCGCGAACTCGTCGCGCACGAGGAACTCGCCGGGAGCCGTGTCGCCCGTGTAGGCGATGAGCGGGATGTCGGTCTGCCGCGTGATCTCGACGCCGCGACCGCGCAGCTCGCGCAGCTTCTCCTGCGGAAGGTCGCGGAACTCCTCCTTCAGCTTGCTGCGGCGCTCGAGCGCCACGAAGCCGAGGCTCGGCACGGTGTGCCGCGTGGCGATGGCGCGGAGCCTGATGTTGTTCTTGATCTCGAGGTCCTCCTCGGGCGCGAGCGGGACGACCTCGAACGGCGTGCGCTGCCGCTCGAGCGGCTCCCACGCGCGCATCATGCCGCGGAGGTGCGGCTCGAGCTCGGGGTGGCAGATGCAGCGGCCGACGGGCGGCTTCGGCTTGCCCTCGGGCTTGCCGTCGACCTTCTCGGGCATGTGCGTCTCGCCGCCGATCTTCTGGAAGTAGCGCTGGCTGAACCAGTACGGCAGGCCGCCGAGGTGATCCATGTGGGCGTGCGACAGCGCGATCGTGGGCGTGCTCAGGACGGCGCGCGTGCAGAGGCCGATGTCGAACGCCAGGTCGAGCTCGGGAACCTGGATGACGGTCTGCTCGCCCGCGACGCTGATTCCCTGGACGCGATAGGGCGGGAGGTAGAGGAAGCCAAGCTGGCCCTCTCTGGCGGGGGGACTCGGAAGCACGCTGGAACTCCTTCGCCCGGGCTTTCGCCCGAGTGGGATGCTGGTTGTGAGGCACGCCCGCTCGTCGGAGCGGAGCCCTCGCGATGCAAGGTAGGGGTTGCGGGAAAGGCGGTCAAACAGCGGCGTCGGCCCGTCTGGTGCGCCTGTGCGGCCTGCGCGGGCGGCGGCTTCCGGCCTGTCGGCGCTTCTGGGGCAAGTTCCGCACCGCCTTGTCCGATGCCACGGCCATGATGGACGACGCCCCACAGGCTCCCCTGCGGAGCCGCTTCTCCGACGATCCGGAGATGCGGGCGCTCGTGGTCTGGTTCCTCGAGGACCTTGGCCGCCGCGTCGGGGCGATCCGCGCCGCGGTCGACCTTCACGATGCGGCCTCGCTGCGCGTGCTGGCGCACCAGCTTGCGGGCTCTGCGGGCGGCTACGGCTTCGACTCGATCGGCCGCGCGGCGCAGGAGCTCGAGCAGGAGCTCAAGTCCGTCGCGCCCGCGCGGGCCGCGAACGGCGTCGGCGCGGGGGCGGACATGGGCCGCGCGCTGGCGGATGAACTCGAGCGCGAGGGGCAACTCTCCGCGCTGACCGAGAAGGCGGAGGACCTGATCGCGCTGTGCCGGCGCGCGATCGAAGCGAACGGAGCTGCGTCATGAACAGCGGGGGAAATGCGCAGGAGTTCAGGCAGCGCTCGCCACGGGTGCTCCTCATCGACGACTCGGAGCTGATGCACAGGCTGCTTCGCTCGCGCCTGCAGCTCGAGCAGGTGGAGATCCAGTGCGTGTCGGACGGCGAGGCGGGCATCGATCTGGCGCTCAAGCTCCATCCCGACGTCATCCTCCTCGACATCGATCTCCAGGGGATCGACGGATTCGAGGTGCTGCAGCGCCTGAAGGAGGACGCGCGGACGCGCGACATCGCCGTGATCTTCATCAGCGCGAGCACGGAGACCATGGACCGCGTCCGCTGCCTCGACCTCGGCGCGATCGACTTCGTCGCCAAGCCGTTCGAGATGGCCGAGCTGAAGGCGCGCGTCCGTTCGGCGATCCGCGTGCAGCAGCTGCTGCGCATGCTCGCGCAGCGCGCGCAGCTCGACGGCCTCACGGCGCTCTGGAACAGGGCCTTCTTCGACCAGCGGCTCCAGTGCGAGGTGACGGCCGCACGCCGGCACGGCACGCCGCTTTCGCTGATCCTCTGCGACATCGACCACTTCAAGTCGGTGAACGACCGCTACGGGCATCCGTTCGGCGACGAGGTGCTCGCGTTCTTCGCCACCGTGATCTCGAGCAGGCGCTCGACCGATGTGTCCTGCAGGTACGGAGGCGAGGAGTTCGCCATCATCCTTCCCGAGACGGCTGCGCGCGATGCCATCGTGGTCGCGGACCAGATGCGCCGGGGGTTCGAGGAGCACCGCTGGCGCCGCTATCCCGACCTCGTCCTGACGGCGAGCTTCGGCGTGGCCGACCTCACGATGATCCCCGAGGACGGCTCGGCGGGGGATCTGCTCGCGCGCGCCGACCTCGCGCTCTACGGCGCCAAGCGCGGCGGACGCAACCGCGTCTCGACCGAAGGCATGCCGCTCGCGGCGTGAGACGGGCGAGCGCGATTTCGCGGGCGCGTGCGGCCACACGCGCGGGCCGCGGCGTGTCACAATCGCGTCGTGGCGCACCTCGTCGACCAGGCCATCTGCATCCGTCACTGGGACTGGTCCGAGACCTCGCAGACCGTGAGCCTGTTCTGCCGTGCAAGCGGCATCCTGCGCGGCCTCGCGAAGGGAGCGCGGCGCGAGCGCGGCAGCTTCTCGGGAGGCATCGACCTCCTTGCGCGCGGCGAGGTGGTCGCCGTCGTCAAGCCAGACCGAGAGCTGCAGACGCTGACGCAGTGGACGCTGCTCCAGATGTTCCGCAGGCCGCACGACGACCTCGAGGCCAATCTCACGGGGCTCGCCATGGCCGAGCTCGTGCATCGGTTCCTGCCTCCAGCCGTGCCGCACGAGCGGCTCTTCGACGCGCTGCTCGCCGCGCTCGACGCGCTCGAGGGCGGCGAACGGCCCGCGCCCGAACTCCTGACCTTCTTCCTGCTTCTCCTGCGCGAGACGGGTCACGAGCCGCGGTTCGACGACGCGGGGATCCCCGCGAGCGCGCTGGCCTTCGACCCCGAGGCGGGCGGCATCGTCGACCATCGCACGCATGCCCGCGCGTGGCGCATGCGGCCCGGGACGGCCGCAGCGCTCGCGCAGGTCGCGATGGGCGAGCCCGCAGACGCGTGCGACCCGGACGCCGTCGACCGCGCGATCCGACTTCTCGGAGCCTACGCGCGGGCGATCGTGGGCGACGGGTTCTCGACCCTCGACCTCCTCGCATCGACCGCGCGACGCAGCGGCGCCGCGTAGGGCACTGCGCGGGGAGGCCGCTGTCCTCCGCGTCGTGTCCCCCCGCCGAGGTATCTGCGACGGCTTTCCTCGGAGAGCCTCCCATTGCGCCATGACGCTGTGAATTGCATGGGAAATCGCGTCGATGACAACCACGAGCCCGCGCTGCGGGTGGGTCCGCTCGGGCCCACGCATGCGCGACAACGGGGTGAGGTCATGTCCAAGGCCACGATCGAACGCATCCTCGCGAACCCCGACTGCCCCACGCTTCCGGGCGTGGCCGTGCGCGTGCTCGAGCTCGCCTCGAAGGAGGAGGTCTCCGTCCGCCAGATCGCGGGCGTGATCGAGAACGACCCCGCGCTCGCGGCGAAGCTGCTGCGCACCGTCAACTCGAGCTTCTTCGGCCTCTCGCGCCGCTGCGGATCGATCCAGCAGGCGCTTGTCTTCCTCGGTCTTCACTCGCTGAAGGCGCTCACGCTCGGGTTCACGCTCGCCAAGTCGATCGACGGATCGGGCGACGACGAGGTCGGCTTCGACTTCGAGAGCTTCTGGCGCCGCTCGATCTGCGCGGGCGCCGCCGCGCGCGAGATCGCGCAGCGTCACAGGCGTTGCGACGCCGACGAGGCGTTCCTCTCCGCGCTCATCCAGGACATCGGCATGGTCGCGCTGTGGAAGACCTACAGCGACCGCTACCTGCAGGTCGTCGACCTCACCCGTGGCGACCACGACCGGCTGCTCGCCATCGAGCGTCGCGCGCTCGACACCGACCATGCGGAGATCGGCGCGGAGATGGTGATGCGCTGGCGCTTCCCGCCGCAGCTCGCGGAGGCGATCCGCCTGCATCACACGCCTGCGGAGGCGGACGAGGAAGTGCAGCCGCTCGCACGGACGATCCACCTCGCCATGCTCGCCGCCGACGCGATCCGCTCGAAGCGGAGCGCCGCGCAGCTCGAGGCCTTCCACGGGCTCGCGAGGGAGTGGTTCTCGATCTCCGAGACCGAGGCGGACGCGCTTCTCTCGCGCATCAGGGCGCGCAACACGGAGCTTGCGGAGGCGCTCGGGCTCGAGGCCGAGGAGGAGACCGACGTCGACGAGATCCTCGAGCGCGCCGAGCAGCTTCGGCGCGAGCAGAAGCTCGACGATCCCGCGCTGCTTCCGACCGACCCCGCGCTGCTCGGCTCCGAGCTCCATGGCCTCGATGCGCTGCCCGTCGCGACCGACTTCCACGACGAGCTCGCGCGGCGGTTCGTCTCGGAGGACGACAGCGACGGCGTCTCGATCGGCGTGATGCTCATCGGCGTCGACACGGCGCGCGAGATCCACGAGGCGTTCGGCGCGCACGGGCTCGACGCGGCGCTCACGCATCTGCTCGACATCCTCCACGAGGAGCTCCCTCGCCGCGCACGGATCTTCCGCTTCGTCGGCGCCGAGATCGCGGTGATGCTGCCGAACATCGACATCGACGAGCTGTGCAGGCTCTCCGAGCTCGCGCGCCGCAACATGAACTCGACTCCCGTGCCCTTCCCGCACGCGACCGGCGGCAGCTTCCCGGCCACCGTGAGCGTGGGCGTCGCCTGCTTCGAGCGCGAGCCCGAGCTGCAGGCGGAGTCTGGCATCGAGACGCCCGACCAGCTGACGGGCGCGACGATGTTCGCGCTCGCGACCGCGCGCCGCACGCGCAACAAGGTGGTCGTCTACCGACCCGAGATGCGCAAGGAATACGAAGGCCGGTAGCGGCGAAGCCGCCGCAGCGTCGACCGCTCAAACACGCGGCGACCGCTCAATCACGCGGCATCACGGCCACGCGCACCATCGGCTCGAGCGGGAATTCGTCGGCGCACGAGCGGAGGTCGCCGAGCCTGATCCGCTCGATGCGCGCGACCTCGTCGTCGAGCGTCGCGTATGGCGCACCGTAGCCCCACAGCGTTCCGAGTCGGAACATGCGGCCCGCGGGACGCTCCGATGCGACGGCTGCGCCCGTGGCGATGCGGCTGCGCGCCCGCACGAGGTCGTCGTCGTCGAGCGAGCCGACGAGGGACTTGAGTTCAGCGCGCAGCACGCCCTCGATCTCGTCGACCTTGTCGGGGTCGCACACGGCGAAGAGCGTGGAGTCGCCCATGCCGTCGTGGCCGTCGTAGCTCGCGCTCGCCTCCTCCGCGAGACCCTTCTCGACGAGCGCCCAGTGAAGGCGCGACCCGTCGCCCCCACCGAGCACATGCATGAGCATGCCCGCCGCATAGCGACGGTCGTCCTGGATCGCGGGCGCGGGCATCGAGAGGATGAGGTACGCGCGCGCCGTGTTCGCGAGCTCGACCGTCGCATGCGCCGACGAGGGCGTCCAGCCCGGATGAGCGCGCGCGGGCTTCGCGGGAGTCCAGTGGCCGCAGAGCCGCGCCGCCTCGTCGACGAGCTTCTCGAAGTCGAGCCGTCCCGCCGCGACGAGCACGGCGTTGTCGGGCGTGTAGCGGTGCGTGAAGTAGTCCGCCATCTGCGCGCGCGTCAGCGCGGAGACGCTCGCGTGCGTCCCCAGCACGCGGTGCGCGAGCGGGTGGCCCGCGTAGAGCCGCTCCATCATCGCCTCGTAGCCGACCCAGAAGGGCTGGTCGGCGTACATCGCGATCTCCTCGAGGATCACGCCCTTCTCCTCGTCGAAGTCCTTCTCGCGCAGCGCGGGTCGCATCATGTCCGCCAGGATGTCGAGCGCCTCGTGCATCCGCTCGGGAAGCACATGGGCGTGATAGGCCGTGAGCTCGTTCGTCGTGAAGGCGTTCTGGCTGGCGCCGATCTCGTCGAAGTCCCGGTTCACGTCCTCGGCCGTCCTGCGGTCGCTTCCCTTGAACATCATGTGCTCGAGGAAGTGCGACACGCCCA
Source organism: uncultured Klebsiella sp. (assembly GCA_964393015.1). Lineage (GTDB taxonomy): Bacteria > Planctomycetota > Phycisphaerae > Phycisphaerales > SM1A02 > QWPT01. The sequence goes on along the minus strand of CAYMSD010000015.1, from coordinate 463 downwards.
TAAGCTCCGCGGGTTCGTCGCGCGAGCCCGTCCGCACGAAGAAGCCGACGGCGGCCGTGTGCGCGGAAGGGTCGACCTCCGCCTGGATCTCGAGTCCGTTGGAAAGGCGGGCGGTCCTGTGCGCGATGGTCGGGACTGGCATCGGGGGCAAGTGTACGGCGTGCGGCGATTCGGGCCACGCGCGTCATCGCCTACACTTCGCGTCCGATGTCAGGAGAGCCTTCAGACGCCGCCACGCCTTCGCCCGAGGCGATCGCCCGCACGCTCGCGCGCCACCCGCGGCCGCTCGGCGGCGACACGCAGCGCGCGACGGGCGCGTCGAAGCTGAGCCTGACGGGCGAGGTCATCAACAACCGCGAGGCCGAGGCGCACCACCTGCGCATCCAGCGCAAGCCCGAGTGGCTGCGCGCGCGCGTGCCGGGCGGCGAGGGCTACGAGCGCCTCAGGAAGATCATCGACGAGC
>CAYMSD010000014.1:17589-49590 GCA_964393015.1 uncultured Klebsiella sp. | reverse complement strand
GGAGCGGTTTCCCCACCAGCTGTCGGGCGGCATGAAGATGCGCGCGTCGCTCGCGCGCGCGCTCGTGACACGGCCCGCGGAGCTCTTCCTCGACGAACCCTTCGGCGCGCTCGACGAGGTCACGCGCCACGAGCTCGACATGGAGCTGCGCGCGCTCTGGGAGCGCGAGCGCTTCACGGCGGTGCTCGTGACGCACTCGCTTCCCGAGGCCGCGTTCCTCGCGGAGCGCATGGTCGTCTTCTCGCCGCGGCCCGCGCGCGTCGTCGCGGACATCGCCACGCCCGCAGGCACCCGCGACGCCCGCTTCTGGACGAGCGAGCCGCTCGGCGCCGCCGTGCGCGCGGGAAGCGAAGCGATGCTGCGCGCGATCGAGGAGGCGCGGCGATGAGCCGACGCGCGCCCGGGCAGCCGTCGCGCACCGCGTCGCGCGCGCTCACGGTCGTCGGCCCCGTGGTCGCCGTTGCGCTCGCGGTCCTCGCGTGGAGCGCCGTCAAGTGGGCGTTCGAACTGAAGGACTTCGTGCTCCCGTCGCCGCTTGGGGTCGCGCGCGCCTTCCTCGACGACCCCGCGCCCTTCCTGCGCGGCGCGCTCCAGTCGGCGGGCAGCGCGCTCCTCGGCTTCGCGATCGCGGCGGCGGGCGGCGTGGTGCTCGGCAGCGCGATCTCGCTCTCGCGCACCGTCGAGCGCAGCGTCTATCCGCTCACGCTCCTCTTCCAGATGGTGCCGCTCGTCGCGATCGCGCCGCTCCTCGTGCTCTGGTTCGGCTACGGCCGCCCCGCGATCGTCGCGAGCGCCGCGATCGTGGCGATCTTTCCCGTGATCGCGAGCACCGTCTCGGGGCTCGCCGCGCGCGACCCGAACCTCGACGAACTCTTCCGCGTGCTCGGCGCGGGCCGCCTCGCCACCTGGTGGAAGCTGGCGCTGCCCTCGGCGGTGCCGTCGATCGTGACGGGCCTCAAGATCGCGGCGGGACTCGCGACGATCGGAACCGTCTGCGGCGAGTTCCTCGCTGGCACGGGCGGCGAGGACGCGCCGCTCGGCGTGATGATCACGACCGCGCTCCGCAACTTCCAGACCGAGCGCGTCTTCGTGAGCGTCCTGCTCGCGGCGGGCGTGGGCTTCGCGGTCTTCGGCTCGATCGCGCTCGCGAGCCGGCTCCTGCTCGTGCGCTGGATGCGCTGATTCGCTCCCCATGCCGCGCGCGTACACTGCACCCCCTGCAGGCGCGGCCGCGATGGCCGCGCCCGATCGGGAGGCGAGGGAGTCGGCGTGTTCCGCTATGCGATCAAGATGCTCTTCGGCGACAGCGCGAAGTTCTACGGGATCCTGCTTGGTCTCGGCTTCGCGTCGCTCCTGATCGCGCAGCAGGCCTCGATCTTCGTCGGGCTCATGAGCCGGACCTTCGCCTTCATCGGCGAGGTCGGGCATGTCGACCTCTGGGTGTTCGATCCGACGCAGTCGTATGTCGACGAGCCGAAGCCGCTTCGCTCGACCACGCTCGAGCGCGTGCGCGGCGTGACGGGCGTCGCGTGGGCCGCGCCGCTCTACAAGGGGCTCCTCGTCGCGACGCTGCCCGACGGGTCGCGCCGCGTGTGCGATGTCGTGGGGATCGACGACGACACGCTCGCGGGCGGCCCCGCCGAGATCGTCGCGGGCTCGCTCGCGGACCTGCGGCTTCCCGACGCCGTGATGGTCGAGGTCGAGTCGAGCCAGCAGCAGCTGCGCTTCCCCGCGGAGCTCGCGCCGGGCGCCGTGCCCGCGCCAGGACAGGTGTTCGACCCGCAGGGCCCGAAGCGGCCCGTCGAGGTCGGCGACATCATCGAGCTCAACGAGCGCCGCGCGCGCGTGGTCGGGCTCGTCAGGTGCGCGGAGACCTTCGTGGCCGCGCCGACCGTCTACACGACCTACTCGCGCGCGGTCACCTACGCGCCTCCGTCGCGCCGCGTGATGAGCTCCGTGCTGGTCACGGCGGCACCCGGCATCGATCCCGCCGAACTCGCCGCGCGCATCCAGCGGGAGACGGGCCTCGAGGCGCTGCCGCCCCACGACTACGCGATGCGCACGCTCGGCTACTGGATGCGCGAGACGGGCATCCCCATCAACTTCGGCATCGCCATCGCGCTCGGCTTCTTCGTCGGCGTCGCGATCGCGGGGCAGATGTTCTACAACTTCACGCTCGACAACCTCCGCTACTTCGGCGCGTTCAAGGCGATGGGCGCATCGACCTGGACGCTTCTCGGCATGGTGGCGCTGCAGGCGCTCGTGGCGGGCGTGCTCGGGCTCGGTCTCGGGCTCGGGGCCGTGAGCGCGTTCGGCCTGAACGCGGCGGGCGGGAAGCTCGCGTTCAAGATGCTGTGGCAGATCCCGCTGATCGCGGCGGGCGCCGTGCTCGTCATCTGCGTCCTCGCGAGCGTGATCTCGATGTGGAAGGTCGTGCGGCTCGACCCCGCCGATGTGTTCAAGGGACCGTGATCGACGGCGACCGACGAAGAGCCAAGACAGATGCCCACCGCAGCGTCCATCCCCACCGCTTCGCCCGCAGGCACCGCGATCCGCCTTCGGGCGGTCGCGAAGACCTTCGGCAAGGGCGAGTACGCCGTCCGCGCGCTGCGCGGCGTCGACCTCGACATTCCCGCGGGCGAGATGACGATGCTCGTCGGCCCGTCGGGCTGCGGCAAGACCACGCTCATCTCGATCCTCGCGGGGCTTCTCTCGCGCGACGCGGGCGAGATGACCGTGTTCGGGCAGGACCTCGGCACGCTTCGGCGCGACGCGCTCGCGCGCTGGCGCCGCGACGCCGTCGGCTTCATCTTCCAGCAGTTCAACCTCGTGCCGCAGCTCTCGGTCGCCGAGAACGTGTCGGTGCCGCTCGTCCTCAAGGGCGAGTCGGTGGCTTCCGCGGTGCGCAAGGCGAACGACCTCCTCGCGACGCTCGGCCTCGAGGGCCGCGGCAGGAGCGCGCCGCTCAAGCTCTCGGGCGGACAGCAGCAGCGCGTCGCCATCGCGCGCGCGCTGATCCACGACCCGCGGCTCCTCGTCTGCGACGAGCCGACCAGCGCGCTCGACGCGGAGCTCGGCCGCCGCGTGATGACGCTCATCCGCGACCGCTCGCGCAGGCCCGACCGCGCGGTGGTGGTGGTGACGCACGACGACCGAATCTTCCACCTCGCGGACTCGATCGCCCACATGGACGACGGCGTCGTCGACAGGGTCGCGCGCGGCAGGCAGGCCGCGCACGCAGATTCAGGAGAGACACCATGAAGCTCCGCCTCATCGCCCTTCCCATCCTCGCAGCGGGCGGCTTCGCGCTGACCGCCGTCGCCGTCGCGCGCTTCAACATGCCGCCGAAGACGGGCCCGGCCCCGATCGCGCCGCCCGCGATCCCCTTCCCCGACCGCGTCGCGGGCGTGGGCATCGTCGAGCCCGCGAGCGAGACGATCCAGGTGGGCGCGCAGGTCGGCGGCGTGGTGACGCGCGTCTTCGTCGCGGAGGGGCAGCGCGTCGAGGCGGGCGAACCGCTCGTCGAGACAGACCCCCGCGAGACCGAGGCGCGCCTCGCCACCGCGCGCGCATCGCTGGCCGCCGCACGCGCGCAGGTCTCGGCCGCGCAGGCACGCGCAGAGACGGCGCAGGCCCGCGTCGCACAGCTCGAGGCGAAGCCCCGCGCGGAGGACCTCGCGGAAGCCAAGGCCATCGTCGACGCGCGACAGGCGGCCGTGGCCGAGGCGGAGGGCAGGCTCGAGCGCCTTCTCCGCGTGAGCGACCGCGGCACGGCCGCGAACGAGCAGCCGACGCTCGAGGCGAACCTCGCGATCGCCCGCGCGCAGCTGTCGCAGGCGGAGGCGTCGCTCGCGCGCGTCAAGGTGGGCGTGTACGCCGAGGACCTCGCGGTCGCCGAGAGCGAGGCGCGCGCCGCTGCGGCCGATGTCGACACCGCGCGGGCCCAGCTTCTCGCGGCCGAAGGCGCCGTGAACGAGGCCGAGGTCGCGCGCGAGCTCCTCGTCGTGCGCGCGCCGATCGCGGGCACGGTGCTCAAGCTCGACGCACATGTGGGCGAGTACAAGGCCGCGGGCCCGAACGCGACGGCGCTCCTGCGGCTGGGCGACATCGACACGCTCCATGTCCGCACCGACATCGACGAACTCGACAGCTGGCGCTTCGACCAGGCTGGCGCTGCGATCGCCACGATCCGCGGCGGAAGCCGACTGCAGGTGCGGCTGCGCTTCGTGCGCATCGTGCCCGATGTCCAGCCCAAGAAGACGCTCACGGGCGAGAACGCGGAGCGGATCGACACCCGCGTGATGCAGGTGATCTACGCGATCGAGAACCCGCCCGCGTTCCTGCAGCCCGGCATGCTCGTCGATGTCGCCGTGGCCACGAAGAGCGGCGGGGATTGACGCGTCGGCTCACGCAGGCTCGCTCGGCTTCGACTCCACGCTGTCGGCAACGCCGTCGATCACGCCGCCCGGGCGCTCGCTGACCTTGCCGAGCGCGGACGGAAGCTCGATGCCCGCCTGGCGCGCAAGCTCGTGGAGGCGCGGCAGGCTGTTGACCATGCCGGCGAGGAAGTCGCTCGTGGCGTTGCGGCCGTCGCGCGTCGTGCCCGTGTCCCACACGGTGATCTTGTCGATCTTGAGCGCGGAGATCGCCTTCACCTGCTCCGCCACGAGCTGCGGGAGCTGCTCGATGAGAAGGAGCGTCGGGCCGACCTGCGGGTTGCTGCCGCAGCTCTCGATGAGGCGTCGGTAGCCGTCGGCCTTCGCCTCGAGCACGCTGCGCACGCCCTCCGCCTCTGCCTGGTACTTGAGCATGACGGCGTCGGCCTCGCCCTTCGCCTCGATGCGGCGCTTCTCGGCCTCCGCGGCGGCCGCGATCTCGATGCGCTTCTTCTCGATCTCCTGCGGCGCGACGAGGTCCTTCGCCATGCGCGCGAGCTCCTCCTCGCGCTCCGCGATGAGGATCGCCTCCGTGGCCTTCGCGGCGGCGACCTCGCGGCGCCTGCGGCTCTCCGCCTGCACTTCGCCAAGCTGCGCCTCGGCCTCGGCCATCTTGGCGCGCGAGAGATTCTCGCCCGTCACCGCCGACGCCTCGGCCTCGGCGACGCGGATGCGCTGCTCCTGCTCCGCGGCCTTCTTCGCCGCGATCGTCTCCGCCTGCCGCTGCGCCACGCTGACCTCGCGGTCGCGCTGCGCGGCGACCTCGGCCGCGACCGCCTGCGCCTCGAGGGCCGCGACGGCGGCGCGCTGCTGGCTCTGCGCGGCCTTCTTGCCCTGCTCGGCCTCCGCGAGCTCCTTCGACACGCTGACCTCGCGCTCACGCACCGCGAGCGCCTCGCCCGTGGCGCCGTCGCGCTCCTGCTGGGCGACCTCGACCTTGGCGCGGTTGATCGCCTCGGCGGCGGCGCGCTTGCCGATCGCCTCGATGTAGCCGCTCTCGTCGGTGATGTCGCGGACGTTCACGTTGATCAGCTCGAGGCCGATCTTGTTGATCTCCTGCTCGACGTTGGCGTTCACGAGCGTCATGAACTTCTCGCGGTCCTTGTTGATCTCCTCGATCGTGAGCGTGGCGATCACGAGGCGGAGCTGGCCGAGGATGATGTCCTGCGCCTGGTCGCGGATCTGGTTGTTGTTGAGGTTGAGGAGCCTCTCCGCCGCGTTGTTCATGAGGACGGGATCGGTCGACACGCCGACGGTGAAGGTCGACGGCACGTTCACGCGGATGTTGTTGAGCGACAGCGCGCCCGAGAGCGGAATGTCGATCACCATCGGCTCGAGCGAGAGATACGCCCAGTCCTGGATGAGCGGCCACACGAGCGTGCCGCCGCCGTGGACGCAGCGGCTGGCGCGGCCGCTTCCGACGCGGCCGTAGATCACGAGGATGCGGTTCGACGGGCAGCGGCGGTAGCGGCTGGCGATGAACGCCGTCGGCACCACGAGGACGAGCAGCGCCGCGAATGCGAGCAGGATGAAGAACACGGTGCTCTTCGCGTCGCCCGCGTCGATCTGCGCGAGGGCCAGTGACATGTGTGAGCCTTCCATCGTCGTTCAATCTCCTTCGCAGGCCTTCGCCTGATTTCGCCGTCTCTCCGCCGTACCTTCGCCCAACCTCGTTCAGCCGTTCGCGGATTCCGCCGGCCCCTGCGGCCCGCCGACCACGCGAACGGAGACGCTGTTGTCGCCGTTCACCTTCTCGATCGTCACGCGCGTGCGCGCGGCGATCGCCTCGCCCGAGGTCGTCGCCGACACGAAGCGCTCGCGCTCGTCGACCACGGTGCGCACGCGGCCGAGGCCCTTGCCGGCCGCGGGAATCGCCGTGTAGACCTCCGCTTCGGAGCCGACGAGCCTCGCGAGCGAGATGTTGCCGCTCGACTGAAGCCTCCGCGCCGCGCGGAAGACGAGCACGGTGAGCCCGATGAAGACAAACCCCGTGCCGACTCCGCCGCCGACGCTCGCGGGGCCCGACCACTCGAGCGCGCGCAGGCAGGCGAGCCCGCCCCAGCCGAAGCCCATCAGGAACGCAAGCAGGCCCTGCACGCTGAGCGCGGTCGCCGTCACATCGCCGACCGCCCCGCCTTCCACGATCTCCGCGCCGCCGTCGTCGTCGCCGCCACCGAAGAGAAGCCGCAGGAGATAGCCGCCCGTGCCGACGAGCGCGGGCACCGTGAACCACGGTGCTGGGCCAGTGAAGAAGAGTTCCTGCAAGCTCGACATCGCCATCCTCCGGCCTCGGGCTGTCGATCGACGCGCGGAAAGATACCACGATGGCGCGCCGCGCGGACGATTTCCCGCGGCGCTACGCTTGGCGCCGCAGGGCCGGTGCGCCCTGCGCAGGAAGGATCCTCCCCGTGACCACCATCGCACTCGCCGTAGCGTTCTGCATGACCGCAGCGAGCCACGCAGACGACGCCTTCGATCCGCCCGCGTCCGCTCCTCCCGCCGCCGTCGGGACCGCCCCGCAGGCCACGGAACCCGCCGCGCCCCTGCCGCCGAAGTGGCCGCGGCGCGACGGCGAAGCGGGCGAGGACATCCCCGGCGTGGTGAAGAAGGGAACGCCGATCTTCAAGTGGTCGGAGGGCCACAACTTCACGGAAGGCCCCGCCTGCGCCGCGGACGGCACGGTCTACTTCGTCGACATCCCCGCGAACGAGATCTTCAGGATCGATCCTGCGGGCGCGAGGAGCCTCACGCGCGCATCGAACGGCACCTTCGGCCTCGCGATCGCGAACGACGGCACGCTGCTCGGCGCACAGGCGAACCCGGGCGCGATCACCTCGATCGACCCGACGACGGGCGCGATCACCGTGATCTGCGACGCACGCGCGGAGCCCGCGGAGGGGACGGGCACCGCGCTCGGAAGGCCGAACGACCTCGTCGTCGACGATGAAGGCGGAATCTGGTTCACGGCGCCTGTCCTCGGACGCCGCCGCGAGAACGCGCCGCCCGACGCCGTCTACTTCCTCCCGAAGGGCGCGAGCGCCGCGATCGAGGTCGTGCGCGACGCGAAGCTGCGCGGCCCGAACGGAATCGGCCTTTCGCCCGACGGGAAGACGCTCTATGTCGTGCCCTACCTCTCCACCACGATCATGGCGTATCCGATCGAGGGCGCGGGGAAGCTCGGCGCCGGCCGCGAGTTCTACAGGATCCCCGCCGGCACGCGCGAGACCCTCGGCGGCGACGGCATGACCGTCGACGACAAGGGCAACCTCTATGTCGCGGTGCCGCCGCGCGCCGCGATCTTCGTGCTTTCGCCCGAGGGGAAGCCGCTCGGGCAGATCCGCTTCCCCGAGCGCACCTCGAACTGCAGGCTCGGCGGCAAGGACGGGAAGACCCTGTTCGTGACGGCGACGAGCGGCGTCTACGCGATCGACATCGAGAACGCACGGTCGCGGTAGGTCGTCGCTCCGCTCACAGCGCGTCGAACCGCTCGCCCGACGCCAGCCGCGCCGCCAGCGCCGCGCGGCTCGGCTTCATGCGCGCCGCCTCTTCCGCAGGCATCGCGTAGATCGCGTCGGGCACGAGATGGCGCTCGAGCGTCTCGCCGAGCAGCGCTGCGAGCGCGCGTGGCGGCCGCGAGACGAGATCGACGAACGCGACGGGCCGCATGCCCCACTTCGCGTCGGGAACGCCGACGACGCACGCCGCGCGCACGAACGGCAGCTCGCAGAGCGCGCGCTCGATTCCCTCGGGGTGGATGTTCCTGCCGCCCGAGATGAACATCGCATCGAGACGGCCGACCACATGCAGGCGGCCTTGCGCGTCGAGGAATCCGGCGTCGCGCGTGGCGTACGGCCGCGTGAGCGGAACAAGCGAGTCGCCCCCGTCCCGAACGATGAACTCCCCGCGGGCGAGCGTCGGGCCGTCGACGAGGATCTCGCCGCTTGCTGCGTCGACCGCGATCGACACGCCCGGAAGCGGCGCGCCCGCGAGCGTGGCGGCGTCGCCGTGCGCGAGCGCGCCCGTCGCGACCTGCGAGCAGGTCTCGGTCAGGCCGTAGGTCGCGAAGAGCGGCACGCCGCGCGCGATCGCGGCGTCGCGGAGCGGCTGCGCGCTCGGACCGCCGCCGAGCATCACGGCCTTGAGCGACGACGGGACAGGCGCGCGGTCCTCGAGCAACCGCGCGAGCTGCGCGGCGACGAGCGAGACATGCGTCGAGCCCTCGAGATCGCGCCAGGCACGCGGCTGCGCGCCGAAGCGCACGGCGCCGCCAAGCGTGCGCGCGCGCATCAGGATCATGACGCCGCCGACATGCGATGGCGCGAGCGATGCGTGCCACACATCGCCTGCGCCGAACGGAACGACATGCGCACCCGCGCGCGCGCTCGCCTCCATCGCCTCGAGCGGAAGGTCGATGAGCCGCGGCTCGCCGCTCGAGCCGCTCGTCGGCAGCACCACGCCCGCAGCGGGCTCGCAGCGGACGCGATCGAGACGCGCGAGGATCGACGCACGCACCGCGGACGGCAGCGACCTCGCGAGCGGCACAGCGCGCGCGCCGCGATCCCATGCGCGCTCGAACTCCGCGCCCGGGTCGACGCCGGGCTCGACATCGACGACGACGAAGCGCCCGCCGGCGAGTCCGCTCACGACCATGCCTCCGCAAACGGCGCTGGAAGCGGCGGGCACCCGAGGAATCCACCCTCGGGGAGCGCGGGCGCGCAGGAATCCTCGAGAAGGAGCGACGCCGTCCCGATCCCGTGCGCGCACCGCGCGTTCGGAAGCGATGCGGCGAGATGCGCCGCCAGCCGCAGCGTGTAGGAGCTCTCGTACGCCGTCGACAGCACCGCGTGCGCGCCACGCGTCTCGGCCTCGCGCGCCAGCCCGCGCACGCGCGAGAGCGGGCCAAGCGCGGACATCCGCAGCACCCAGGCCGCCACGCAGTCCTCATGCGCAAGCGCGTCCCGCAGCGCGCGCGCGGCGGGCGACGCGTCGACCACGGTCTCGTCGAGCGCGACCGCGATGCCCGTGCGTGCGGAGAGCGCCGCCAGGCGCGAGGGATCGACGAGCGGGTCCTCGAGATACTCGAACCGCTCGGCGTCGAAGCCGTGCACGCGCGCCGCGCACTCCGCCTCCGTCAACCTGCGGTTGCCATCGAGGCGCAGGCGCGCGTCGGGCACCACCTCGAGCACACGGCCGATCAGCGCGCGGTCGTCGGCCTCGCTCGCGCGGCCGATCTTCAGCTTGACCGTGCGATGGGTTCGCAGAAGGTGGAGTGCGGACTCGTCGAGGTCGTCGACGCCTCCCGCGAAGAACGCAGCGACCGCCACGGGGCCCGACGCGCGCGTGCCGAAGCCCTCCGCGGTCTCCACGGCGCACGACGCCGCGAACGCGGCGCTCGGCGGCATCGCGTCGTACTCGAGCTCGCCGTCCGACCAGCGCTCGATCGACTCGATCGCCTCGTCCAGCGACTCGCGGTGCAGCCCCGCGAGCGGCGCGCACTCGCCGAAGCCCGCGTGCGGGCCGTCGGCGACACGCAGGAACGCCGCCTCGCGCGCGGCGCAGCCGACGATCCGCTGCGCCTCTCCGCGCACGGCAAGCGGCACGCGCAGGATCTCGACGCTCATGCCGCGCCCTCCGCCGCACCGCGCAGGACGATCTCGAACACGGCGATTCCCGCCGCGAACGCCACGCCGTAGAGCGCAAGCAGGACGCCGAACTGGACGAGATTCGCGTTCAGCGCCGCACCGTCGCGCCCACGCCGGATCGACTCAGAGGCGGGCAGGAACAGAAGCGCGGCGAGCGAGGCGAGCGAGATCGTCCAAGGAAGCGGAAAGAGAATCGCCGCGAAGACGGGAACACCCATCGCGACGGCATGGCACGCCGCGATCTGCGTGCGGGCGAATCGCGCCCCGTATCGCACGGCAAGCGTCCGCTTCCCGCTCTCCGCATCGCCGACGCGGTCGCGCAGGTTGTTGATGGCGAGGAGCGCGACCGCGATCGCGCCCGGGCCGAGTCCGAGGAGCAGCGCCTCCTGCGTCCACGCGCCGTCGCACGCGGCGCGCGTGCCCGCCACCGCGACGGGACCGAAGAACGCGAACACGAAGACATCGCCGAGGCCGCGGTATCCGAGCGCGAAGGGCGGCGCCGTGTAGAAGATCGCGGAGACGGCGCCCGCCACGCCGATCAGCGCGAAGACATGGCCCGCGCGCTCCGCGAGATAGAAGGCGGGCGCAGAGGCGAGCGTGAGGACGACGGCGAGCGCCACGCCCATCGCAAGCGGCGTGACCCAGCCGCTCGCGACCGCGCGCGCGGGGCCGATCCGATCGCGCGAGTCCGTGCCGCGAAGGCCGTCGAAGAGGTCGTTCGCGAAGTTGCTCGCGATCTGCAGCAGGCACGCCCCCGCGAAGGCCGCGAGCACGGGCGCCCACGCGAAGGCTCCGTCGTGCCACGCGAGCGCGCCGCCCATCACCACGGGGCAGAACGATGCGCCGAGCGTCTTCGGACGCATGGCCGAGAGCCAGATGGCGAAGGTCGATGGACGCGCGCTGCTGTGCACGGACGCTCCGGGCATTCGGGGGCTTGCCTCGACACGGCGCCTCTCAGGGCGCGAACTTGCGGAAATCCGCCTTGCGCTTCTCGAGCTGCGCGTTCTTGCCTTCCTTCGCCTCGTCTGTCATGTAGTAGAGCATCGTCGCGATCCCGGCGAGCTCCTGGAGCCCCGCCTGGCCGTCGCAATCGGCGTTGAGCGCGGCCTTGAGCGCGCGGATCGCGGTCGGCGAGTTCGCGAGCATCTCGCGGCACCACTGCACGGTGACCTCCTCGAGCTCGGTCACGCTCACGACCGTGTTCACGAGGCCCATCTCCTTCGCCTCCTGCGCCGAGTAGCTGCGGCAGAGGAACCACATCTCGCGCGCCTTCTTCTGGCCGATGATCCGCGCCATGTAGCTTGCGCCGTAGCCGCCGTCGAAGCTGCCCATGCGCGGGCCGACCTGGCCGAACCGCGCGTTCTCGGCCGCGATCGTGAGGTCGCACATCATGTGGAGCACATGCCCGCCGCCGATCGACCAGCCCGCCACCATCGCGACGACAGGCTTCGGGCAGGTGCGGATCTCGCGCTGGAACTCGAGCACATTCAGCATCTCGCTGCCCGACTCCGAGCGGTAGCCCGCGTGGCCGCGCACGCGCTGGTCGCCTCCCGCGCAGAACGCGCGCTCGCCCTCGCCGCAGAGGATGACCGCGCCGATCTCGTGATCGAGCTTCGCGTCGAGGAGCGCCGCGCGCATCTCCTCGACCGTGCGCGGCGTGAAGGAATTGCGCACCTCGGGACGGTTGATCGTGATCTTCGCGATGCGCTCCGCCTTGTGGTACTTCACCTCGGCGAAGCCCTGCCCCGCCGGCGCGGGCCTCCAGTCGAGCGCCGGGCGGATCTTCTCGGTGGTCTCGGTCGTCGGCTTCGCGGGCGGGTAGGCGGTCGTCATGAGTGGTTCGCTGGAGGGTTCGGGAGGACGGACTCGATGATCCGCGCGCAGGCCTCTGGCGCCTCGAGCGGGAGCACATGCCCGGCGCCCGCGACGATCTCGACGCGGAGCGCGGGCGCGAGCGCGCGTGCACGCATCGCGACCGCAGCATATCGCTCGTCGAGCGCGCCCGCGACGAAGGTCGTCCGCGCCGCGAGCGCAGGAATCGCGCTCCCGCGCGGCTCGGCGCGGCCGGGCGAGCAGCCCCCCACGCAGCGCGCCCAGAACGCGGCGTCGCCGACGCCGCGGCGCGCGCGCGTCTCCGCAAACGACGCGTGCGATGCGAACGGCGCGAAGAGCGGCTGCCGGTACCAGCGCTCGACGAACGCGTCGAGTCCGTCGCGCAGGATCTCCTCCGCGCGCGCGTCGTCCTCGGCGGCGCGGCGCGCGCGTTCATTCTCGTCGTCGATCCCGGGGCTTGCGCCAAGCAGCACGAGCCGCGGCGCGAGCTCGGGCCGCGTGGCCGCGAGCTCGAGCGCGATGCGTCCGCCCATCGAATAGCCGACCAGCACATCGCACGGCGCGCGCTCGAGCCGCGCGGCCAGCGCGCGCGCGGCGGCGTCGACCGACGCGCAGCCGAGCTCGACGAGCGGCACGCAGTCGCAGGCGGTTCCGGGCGAGAGCCGCGCGAGGACATCGGCCCAATCGGCGGGCGAACCGAGGAATCCATGCACGAGCGCGACGCGCTTCATCAGCGGAATTCCCGCGCCAGCGCGTCGGCCGCGGCCTTGGCGACGCGCGCGCGGCACGCCTCGCTCGCCTCGCGCGTGCAGGCGACCTCGATCACGGTCGCCCCGCCGCGCCTGAGCGCCTTCGCGACCGCCTTCCTCATCGCGGCGCGCGTCGTGGGCGATTCCGTCGCGACCCCGAGCGCCTTCGCGACGGGCGCGAACGACAGTCCGTGCGGCGTCGTGAACAGCGCCTCGAACACATCGTCGTGCCTCGCGATCGGGAGGTAGCGGAAGATGCCGCCGCCGTCGTTGTTGAGCACCACGATCACGAGCGGTGTCTCCGCCATCGCGGCGAGCGACAGGCTGTTGAGGTCGTGGAGCGCGCTCACGTCGCCGACGAAGGCGACGACGGGTTCGCCCGTGCCGAGCGCGTGGCCCGTGGCGCTCGCGACAAGGCCGTCGATGCCGCTTGCGCCGCGGTTCGCGGCCGCGTGCCAATCGCGCGGCGGATGGATCGCGAGGAAGTCCGCGTCGCGGATCGGCATCGACGAACCGTAGAAGAGCGTGCCGTGCGTGCGCGCGTCGGCGCACGCCGCCGTCGCGTCGGCGATCGCCGTCGGCTCGCACAGCGTGCGTTCGGCGCCGATCGCCTTCGCCGCCGCACGCGTCGCGCACGACAGCGCGCGCTTCCATCCGGCATGCGGCTTGAGGCGCTTCGCCGCCGTGAACTCGACCGGCCCCGCGTACACCGCATCGGCGCGGTGCGCGGCGTCGACGCGCGGGTCGCCGGCGCCGAACACCGTGACGCCCGCTGGCTGCGCCGCGATCCACGCGTTGAGCCGCTTCGACACGACCGCGTCGCCCACGATCGCAAGCGCCTTCGTCCGCAGCGCCTCGCGCAGCGCCGCGTTGCCGTCGCCGTCCATCGCCGCGCGGAGCACGAGGTCGGCGCCCGCGTTGCCGGCGCCCGCGCGGGCCAGATCGCTCGTGATGTCGGCGAGCACCGTGCCGCGCCACGCTTCAAGCGAACGCCGCGTGTCCGCGGGCGCGCGCCCTGCGATCACGACGGCGTCGTCGACCTCGACAGGGCTCGCAAGCGGCGGCATCGCCGGCCGCCACGGCGCGCGGCTCTTCCCGTGGTCCTTCCCGTGGTCCTTCGTCCAGCGCGCGATGCTCCACAACCAGCCGATGTCCCACGGCCGCGCCTCGGGCGCGAGCGGCTCGCGGAACTGCCAGTTGAGATGCACCGCTCCGCCCTGCGCACCCGCGTGTCCGCACGCGCGCGCGAACGCCTCGTCGACGGTCGACAGCACGAACTCGGCGGGAATCTCGGTGCTCGGGCACGGCATGTCGAACGACCAGCGCGCGGCGCCCGCAAGCAGGTTCGCCTGCGGGATCGCCTGGTTCGCGCCGCAGTCGCGCAATTCGGGCGGGCGATCGGCCGCGAAGACGAGCAGCGGCGTGCGCGTCATGCGCGCCTCGACCACTGCGGGCAGCGCGTTCGCGACGGCCGTCCCGCTCGTCATCGCCGCGACCGCGGGCACGCCCGTCGACTTCGCGATGCCGAGCGCCATGAACGCGCCCCCCCGCTCGTCGTGCGCGACATGGACGCGGATCCCCGCATGGCGCCCGAACGCGACCGCAAGCGGCGCGCTGCGCGAGCCCGGGCTCACGACCGCATGGCGCACGCCGAGGCGAAAGCACTCCTCCGCCGCGAGCATCGTCCACGCGAGGTTGATGTTGGGCGCATCGCGCATCCGCGAAAGGTATCAGGTGGCGAGCCGCTCGAAGGCGAGCAGCTTGTGCCCCGTCTCGCGCCACTCGTCCGACGGATCCGACCCGTCCACGATGCCCGCGCCCGCATAGGCCGTGAGCGAGTCGCCGTCGATCCGCGCGGAGCGGATGGCGACCGCGATCTCGGCGCCGTCGCGCGAGACGACGCCGACGGGGCCCGCGTAGAGACCTCTGTCGAAGGACTCGAGCTCGCGCAGCGCCGCGATCGCCCGCTGCACGGGCGCCCCGGCGACGGCGGGCGTCGGGTGAAGCGCAGCGACGAGCTCGGCGTCGCGCGTGCCCGGGCGGAGGTCGGCCGCCACGCGCGTCACGAGGTGCTGCACATAGGCGAGGCGGCGCAGCCTCGGCTCCGACTCGACGCGCAGCGAGCTTGCGTGCGCCGCCAGCGCCTCGCGCACGCGCTCGATCACGAGTTCGTGCTCGCGCCGATCCTTCGCGCTCGCCAGAAGCGACTCGCCGAGCAGACGGTCCGCGACCGTGTCGACCCCGCGCGGGCGCGTGCCCGCAACGGCCTCGCTGCGCGCGGTGCGTCCGCTGCGCGACACGAGCCGCTCGGGCGTCACGCCGAGGAAGGCGTGCCCGTCGCCGGCCTCGAGAAGGAAGCGAAACCCGCGCATCTCGCGCGCGGCGAGACGCGCGAGCACGGCGACGGGGTCGAGCGCACCGCTCGCGTGGTAGCGGCGCGTGCGCGCGAGCACGATCTTGCGGAGCTCGCCGCGCGCGATCGCGTCGAGCCCGCCGCGCACCGAGCGCGTCCATGCGGCCTCGCCCTCGCCGTCCGACTCGCGCACGAGCGCGGGCTCGATCGCACACTCCGTGGACGCCTCCGCAAGCCGCTCGAGGAGCGCGATCGCCGCGCCGCGCGCGCCATCCTCGTCGACGAGGTTCACCGCAAGCGCGTGCGACTCGCCGTCGCGGCGGAACTCGACGATCGGAAGCACGCAGTGGTCGTCTGCGAACGGACGCCACGCGTCGTCGCGCGGCCGCGCGCGGTCGAAGGGCATCGCCACGAACCACACCGAAGACCGCTGCGAGGCGCCTGCGGGGCTGCGCTGCTCGACGAGGTCGTGCGCGCCGAAGTCCGCGCGATGGGCCACGCCGACGCCCGCGACCTCGAGCCGCGCGCTTCGGTCGCGGAAGTACCTCCGCGCGCCTGCAGGCGCGGCGCGCAGCCACGAGAGGATGTCCGCGCCGTCGACGGGCATCTCGAGCCGCACGAAGCCGGGCGCGCGCACAGCCGCGGGCGCAGGCATTCCCGCGAGCCGCGTCGCCAGGATGCGCGCGACGCGCGCGGGCGAGTTCGGCCCGTCGAGGTGCTGGGTGGATCGCTCTGAGGCGCCCGTCGACATGGAAGGCGTAGCGTAGGCGGAACGCGCGTGCTGCGCGGGGTCAGCGCGCGTGCGCCGGTGCGTCGATGCGGCCCTTCGGCAACGCCTCGATGAGTTCCGCGATCGCAGCACCTGCCGCGACCGAGAATGCATCGGCGACATCGGCCGCGCGGTCGCCTCCGATGGGCGCACGGCCGCGTCCCGACATCTGGGCGACCAGCGCGCCGCCCGACACGCGGCGATCGACGAGATATCCGCGCAGCGTCACGACGGCCGCGGGCGCGCCCGGGACCGAGTAGTCCGCGTAGAACGCCTCGATCACGCCGTCGAGCGCGAAGTCGAACCGCAGCGGCGTGCCTTCGATCCCGACCATCTCCGCGCGCCCCGAGCGCTCGAGCGCCTTCGCGAGCGCGACCATCGTCATGTCGGAAGGAAGCGCGACGAAGCCCGCGTCCGCGTCCGCGCGCCAGGTGCCGTCCGTCGTGTGGTAGAGGAACGGCCGCTCGTCGAAGGGCGGCACGGCGCTGAAGCGACGCACCTCGATCGACGCGGCCTTCTCGCCCGTCACGGCCCCCTGCTCGGGCGGCGACAGCATGAAGCTCGCCTGCGGCCGCGTCTCGCGGTCGAGGAGCGAGCATCCGCCCGCCGCCATGAGCGCGACGCAGGCGGCGGCGCAGAGCATGTGCGTCGCGAGGCCTCGCTCGGGCGTGCGCGGATGTTCCGTTCCGATTCCGTCGTGCATGGCGTTCTCCTTGCGCGTGCGCCTCGTCATCGTCTGCCCCCCGACGCCGGCGCGCCCGGCGGCAGCGGCTCGGGCGGCGAACCGAAGAGAAGCTCGCCCGGATCGCGGCGCGCGCGGCCGCTGATCTCCTCGAGGTGCTGCGCCGTGCGGCGAAGCGCGTCGACCAGCTGCCTGATGTCGGGGCTCTCGTCGTCGAGGAACCGCTGGATCTGCGCGCCGATCCCCCGATACTCGGCGACGGTCGGGCCGATCTCGTCGACGACGCCGCCAAGACCGTCCACGATCCGACGCACCTCCTCCGACGCCAGCATCCCGTCGAGCCGCTCCGCGGCCTCGCGCGCGCTCGTCATCAGGCGTGGGATCTCCGCGAGCGCCGTGCGCAGGTCGGTCGAGCTCCCGTCGAGGCCCTCGCGGATCTCGCCCGTGAACGCGGACGCGTTCGCGAGCGTCTCCGCGATCGCAGGGTCGTCGAGGATCGCGCGCAGCCGCGCGTTCGACTCACGCAGCTCCGTGATGAACCTCTGGCTCTCTGCAAGCATCGGGTCGACGCGCCGCGCCACCACGCCGTCGATCCCCTCGATCGTCTTCTGGAGCGACCCTCCGATCGAGGAGAAGTCGACCTCGGAGAGATTCGCGGCGATGACCTGGATGCGGTCGATCAGCTGGTCGAGCCTGCTCGGCGCAGCGGGAATGTAGGGGTACTGCGGCTCGAACGGCGGCTTCGCGGGCGGGAAGAGCGTCGGGTCGTTGAGGTCGAGGTCGACGAAGAGGCCGCCCGTCAGGCCTGCGGATGTGAGCCGCGCACGGAGCCCGCGCGCGACGCCGTCGCCGATGCTCTCCGTGAACCGCTCGGACTGCTCGGGGCCGAAGACATCGAGCCGCACCTTCATGCGGATGACGACTGGGCTCGCGAAGTCGAAGTCGTCTGCCCCCGCGGGGTAGAGCCTGTCGGCGAAGCTGATCGAACTGACCTCGCCGATCGGCACGCCTCGATACTTCACGGGGCTCCCGATCTGGAGGCCGTTCACGGAGTCGGTGGTCGAGGTCTCGATCGTCTCGGTGTGCTTGAAGAGCGTGCCCGAGCCGATGGCGATGACGCCGCCGAGGGCGAGCGCCGTCGAGGCGATCACGAAGACGCCGACCGTGAGTTCGCGCGTTCCGCTCATCGCGTGCCTCCACGATGTCCGTGTTCCGCTGCGCGGCGCGCGCGCTTCTTCGTTCGTGCGTGCATGGCGTGCATGGCGTGCATCAGGCCTCCTGCGTGGGAACTCGGTTGAGGAATCGACGGACCCACTCGTCGCCCGAGCGGTCGCGCAGCTCGGCGGGCGGCCCGAGCGCGACGAGCCTGCGCCTTGCGCCGTCGAGCATGGCGAAGCGGTGTCCGATCGAGAGGATGCTCGCGAGCTCGTGCGAGACGATCACGAAGGTCGTGCCGAGCATGCGGTTGAGCGCGACGATCATCGCGTCGATGTCCGCGCTCGTCACCGGGTCGAGGCCCGCGCTCGGCTCGTCGAGGAAGACGATCGGCGGGTCGAGCGCCAGCGCGCGCGCGATCGCGGCGCGCTTCTGCATGCCGCCCGAGATCTCCGACGGCTGCTTGTGCGCGTGCGCGCCGAGGCCGACGAGCCCGAGCTTCGCGCGCGCCACGTCGTCCATCGCGTCGTCGTCGAGGTCGGTGAACTCCTCGAGCGGGAGCCGCACGTTCTCGAGAAGCGTCTTCCCGCCGAAGAGGGCGCCGAGCTGGTACATCACGCCGAAGCGCCGCCGCGCGCGCGCAAGCGCCTCGCGGTCGGCCGTGACGAGATCGACGCCATCGAGCGTGATCGACCCCGCGAGCGGCTTCAGGAGCGCCGTCATGCAGTTGAGGAGCGTGGTCTTCCCGCAGCCCGAGCCGCCGCCGACGAAGAGGATCTCGCCGCGCAGGACATCGAGGTCGATTCCCTCGACGATCGGCCTGCCGTAGCCGATCGTGACGCCGCGCAGCGACATGGCCACGCCGCGCTCGGGCGGCGTCGCGGGGCGGGGATCCTGTGCGGGCGCTTCCTGCATGGTCAGATGTCGAGCGCGTAGAAGAAGGCGCCGAGCACGCTGTCGGCGACGATGATGGCGACGATTCCCGCGACGACCGCGCGGGTGGTGCTGAGGCCGACGGCGCCCGGCCCCTGCCCCGTGCGCAGCCCCGCGAGGCAGCCGATCGCGGAGACGAGGATCGCGAACACGGCGGCCTTGGCGAGGCCCTGCAGGAACCCGCCCACCGTGAGCGCGGCGCGCGCCTGGTCGAGGTACTGCGTGAGCGTGAAGCCCTCCGCGCCGAGGATGACGAATCCGCCCGCGACGCCGAGGATCGACGCGTAGACCGCGAGCATGGGCGTGACCACGGTCGCGGCGATGAGCCGCGGAACCACGAGGAAACGCACGGGGTCGATGCCGAAGGTGCGCAGCGCGTCGAGCTCCTGCGTGACCTTCATCGTGCCGATCTCCGCCGCGAACGCGCTGCCCGAGCGGCCCGCGAGGATGATGGCCGTGATGAGCGGCCCGAGCTCGCGCACGACCGACACGGCGACGACATCCGCGACCTGGAGCGACGCCCCGTAGCGCGCCATCGGGTCGAAGGTCTGGAAGGCGATGATCGCGCCGATCAGGAAGCCGAGGAGCCCCACCACGCCGATCGCGTCGGACCCATGGCGCGCCATCGCGGAGATCGTGTCGCGGAGGCGGAGGAGATGCGGCCGCCGCGCGATCGCCGCGAGGACGAGCACGATCTCCCCGATGAAGCGCACGAGGTCGACGAGCCCGCGCCAGATGTCGATGGCGGCCACGCCGAGCCCGCGCACGACGCCGACGGGCGCAGGCGGCGACTGCGGCTCCTGCCCGCGGAGCGCGAGGTCGACGAGCAGCTTGCGGTCCTTGTCCGCGCCCTCGAGCGCGAAGCCGACGCCCGCCGCCGACGCGAGCCTGAAGAGGAAGACCGCGACCGAGACGCCCGAGGCGTCGAGCGCGTCGACGCGGGAGAGGTCGAGCGCGACAGGCGTGGCAAGCCGCGCGGGAAGCGCCGCCTCGAGCGCGCCGCGCACCGCGCCGATGGTCTCGCCCGTCAACGGCCCCACGGGCGAGACGCGCAGGACACCGCCTTCGCTCGACACGGCGAGTGGTGCCTTCGCGGCGCGCGCCATTCAGCGTCCCGCTTCCTTGGCGCGGCGATGGACCTCGAGCGCCTGCGGCATCAGCTGCGCAAGCCGAGTGGCGCGCGTCTCGTCGCTCGGATGGGTCGACAGGAACTCGGGCGGCTTCGCGCCGCCGAGCGAACCCATCTTGCGCCAGAACTCGACCGCCGCGCGCGGGTCGTAGCCCGCGTCGGCCGCGATCAGAAGCCCGATGTGGTCCGCCTCCGTCTCCTCGCCGCGGCTGAACGCCGTCTCGCCGAGCGCGCCGTACGCAACGGCCGTCGCCTGGACGAGCGCGGGATCGACCTCGCCGCTCGCCGCCGCGACGCCGAACACGACCTGCGCGGCCATCCCGCGCGAGATCCGCTCCGCGCCATGGCGCGCGATGGCGTGTGCGGCCTCGTGGCCCATCACGACCGCGAGCTCGTCGTCGGTCGTCGCGACGGCCAGGAGGCCCGTGTTCACGCCGCTCTTTCCGCCGGGAAGCATCCACGCGTTGACCTCGGGCGTGTCGATCAGCGCGAACTGCCATGCGAACTCCGCGCACGCATCGGGATAGCGCCGCATCGACGCCTCCGCGATGCGCTGCCCGACCCGCTGCACGCGCGCGAACTCGGGTCCGCTGGTGACGACCTTCGCCCCGGAGAGCATCTCCTCGAACGCAGCCTCGCCGAGACCGCGCTCGGTGGCCGCGGAAAGCGCCACGAACTGCCTGCGCCCTGTCTCGGGCACCGTGCCGCAGCCCGTCGTCGTGACGGAAAGAAGCGCGCAGACCGCCGCGGCGAGGAGGCCTCCGCGGAGTGCGCGCCGCACGAACGCGACCGCGGCACGCACGCGCGCCACTCCCCGCCCGAACAGCGGCGTGACCCCGATCGCGCCCCTCTGACAGGGCGATGCGGAACGATTCATGGTGGATCCTCCACTCTGGCTTCAGGCCGCTCCCCGGCCAAGTGCGGGTATCGGCGCAAGGTACCGCGGCGCATCACCAATGGTGCGCCCCCAAGGGATACGAGCGCGCGGGCGGGCCGCGCGGCTCGGGTAGCATTCCGCGAAGCCCGCAAGACCCTCCGATGGTGGAGGCGAAAGGACACACGCCATGAGCATTCTCCTGACGAGCAACCCGACGAGTCCCGCCCCCTCGACACGGCGCCGCCGCCCCCCGCGACGCCGCGGAAAGGCGGCCGTCATCGTCCTCGCCGTGCTCGCCGTGCTCTCGCTCCTCGTCGCGATCGCAGGCACCATCGCCGCCCTCAACTCGGGTGCGGGCCAGAGCTTCGCCGCGCTGATCCGGCAGGCACAGGGCGCCGCGCAGGGCGCGGACGAGTTCGACTGCCCGGGAAGCATCGCCTTCGAGGCCAGGAAGGGTGGCGCGCTTCTCTTCCTCGTTCCCGACTCCCAGAACCGTGTCCCTGATCCGAAGGAGGGCACGGCGTTCAAGGTCACCGTGACCGATGCCGCCGGTGGCACCCTCGAGGTCGACATGAACGAGGGCGCGCGGATGGGCAACGGCCAAGGGCAGCCTGAGGCGCTTGCCTTCGTCGAGTTCCCCGCCGACGGCACCTACACCATCGCGGTCGCCGCGAACGACGGCACGACCACCGCGACCGTCGGGGTCCTTGCAGGCACGCGCGAGGACTTCGAGGCCCTGGAGAACTTCGTGGCGGCCGCAGGCATCGGCACGGTCGGCGGCTGCTCGGGCGTCTGCGGCCTTGTCCTCGCCCTTGCGTTCGGCATCGCGGCGCTGGTCGTCGGGCTCCGCAAGCCACGGCCCGCGGAACACGATCCGCTCGCGCTGTGAACGCCATGCCTCGGCCCGAGGACGACGCGGAATCCAACCGCCGCAGCGCGTTCGAGCTGCTGCTCGGTCTGTCGATCCTCGGCGTGATCCTCGCGATCGGCGGCTTCCTCGTCGTGTCGAGGTCGGGTGCGGACGAGACGATCTCCAGCTTCGAGGACATCATGAACCGCCTCGAAGCGCTCCAGAAGGGCGAAGGGGCGGGCATGCTCGTCGAGATCCCCGCCGAGGGGCCGGTCGGGCTTCCGAAGGGCGAGTACCTCGTCATCGACGACGGCCTCCTGAACCTGTCGCGCGACGAAGCGGAGCCCGACTCAGCCGACGAAACGACGGGGGAGCCCGCCGTCACGGTCTCGATCCGACGCGTGGCGGACGACGCCGCGGCGGGCAAGCCCATCGAGGTCGAGCCGACGGCCGATGGAGTCACCGCGGTGCTTCTCCACGGCATTCCGCTCCTCGGATTCACCACGATCCCCGAGGACGGCCGCTACACCGTGACGCTCGAGGCGCGGCCAGGCGCACCGTCGCCGGCGGCGGTGAGGCCGACCAGGCTGGCGCTTCTGCCCTCGACCCGCGAGGAGTTCGAGTCGACGCGCAGCTTCATGCGCTCGATCGTGACCGCCGTGTTCGGCGCCTGCGGCCTGCTCGTCGGCCCGATCGTCGCCATCGCCTGCGGCATCCCCGCGTTGATCGTGCGCGTTCGCCGTGGTGCCGCGAACGCGCGTCAGTAGGACGGGTCGTACACCTTCGCCCGCAGCCACGCGTCGATGTCCCGCGGACGCTCGACGCGCGCGAACCCGCGGTCGAAGACGAGCTCCGCCACCTCGACCGCGACGGCGACCGCGGACTGGTGGATGCGGTCGAGCGGCGGATAGATGAGCCCCACCGAGAGCTCCGCCTCGGTCGTGCGCGCGGAAAGCGCCTCCGCCGCCTTCAGGAACATCTCGTCGGTCACGCGCGTCGCCTCGGTCGCGTAGACCGCCATGCCGACCGCGGGGTAGATGTAGACGTTGTTCCCCTGGCCGGGAACGAGCACGCGTCCATCGAGCTCGACGGGCGGAAACGGCGAGCCCGACGCGAAGATCGCCGCGCCGTCGGTCCACTTCCACGCCTGCTCCGCCGTGCACTCCGACTTCGAGGTCGGGTTCGAGTATGGGAAGATCACGGGCCGCTCGCAGTACGCGCGCATCGCCTCGACGACTTCCTGCGTGAAGGTCTGCGGCTGCGTGCTCGTGCCGATGAGGACGGTCGGCTTCAGCGCGCGCACGGCCTCGGGCAGCGTCCTGAGAAGGTCGCCCTCGCGCACGAACGCCTGCTGGTGCGGCTGGATGCCTGGGTTCTCCTTCACGACGACGCCCTTCGAGTTCATCAGCCAGATCCGCGCACGCGCGTCGTGCTCGGAGACGCCGCGCTGCATCATCGCCTGGACGACGAGATCGGCGATTCCCGTCGCCGCGCTGCCCGCGCCGAAGAAGAGGTAGCGGTGGTCGACGAGCGAGTTTCCAAGCGCGCGGCATGCCGCGAACAGCCCCGCCACCGCGATCGACGCGGTTCCCTGGATGTCGTCGTTGAAGCACGACACGCGGTCGCGGTAGCGCGCAAGCAGCGGGATCGCCGTCGTGTTGTGGAAGTCCTCGAACTGGATGCACGCGCGCGGATACACCTGCTGCACGGCCATCACGAACTCCTCGACGAACGAGTCGTAGTCGGCGCCGCGCAGCCGCTCGCGCCGCAGGCCGGGGTAGAGCTCGTCGGAGAGGAAGCTCTCGTTGTTCGTGCCGGCGTCGAGGACGACGGGCATGCAGCGCGCGGGCGGCACGCCGCCGATCGCCGTGTAGAGCGCGAGCTTCCCGACGGGAATCCCCATGCCGCAGACGCCGAGGTCGCCGAGGCCGAGGATGCGCTCGCCGTCGGTCACGCAGATGATGCGCACATCGGTCTCGGGCCAGTTGCGCAGGATCTCCGCGATGCGCCCGCGGTGCTTGAGCGAGACATAGAGCCCCTTCGGGCGCCGCATGATGTGGCCGAACTTCTGGCACGCCTCGCCGACGGTCGGCGTGTAGACGATCGGCATGTGCCGCGGCGCGTCCGCGCGCAGCAGCTGGTAGAAGAGCCGTTCGTTCCGGTCCTGAAGCTCCGAGAGGTAGATGTAGCGCTCGAGGTCGTTCGCGCGGCGGTCGAGCTGCGCCAGCGCGCGCCGCTGCTGCGTGGCGCTGTCCTCGACCGCGTCGGGGTAGAGGCCCGTCAGCCCAAGCAGTTCGCGCTCCGCCTCGCTGAAGGCGGTGCCCTTGTTCAGGCGCGGGTTGTAGAGGATCTCCTGGGCGTCCTTGCGCATGATGCGGCATTGGAACCGTTCAGCGGGATTCGCGCCATTCCCCCTCGCGCCAGCCACCTTCACGCGACGGATCGGCCGCGTCGAAGACCAGCGAGCCCTCGGCGACGACGAACGCGCGCCCCGCGACCGTGGGCCGCACGGCGCCGTCGGAACACGCTGCGTAGCACGCCTCGAACACGCTTCCGATGGCGGACTCCTGCGTCCACGGGGCGCCTTCCGCCAGTTCCCCGCGCGCGGCGAGCGTGGCGAGAAGCGCGCTCGTCCCCGTGCCGCAGGGCGAACGGTCGAAGGTCCCGTTCGGGCAGAGGACGAAGTTGCGGGCGTTCGCCTCGCGTCGCGAAGGCATGAACGACAGCAGCACATGGTCGACCAGCCCGCCGTTCTCAGGGCCCGCGCGCAGGTCCGCGGCACGGAGCCCGGCGAGGATCGACTCTGCGTACGCGAGCTCCTCTGCGTGCGAGCGCATGGCGCGGCCCTGCCTTCCTCCTGGCGCGACTCCGTCATGCCGCACGATGAAGAACCAGTTGCCGCCCCACGCGATGTCTCCGCGTGCGACGCCGCCCTGCGCAAGCACGACCTCGACATCGCGCGCGTGGACGCGCGACGGCACGTTGTCGAACGCGAAGCGCCCGTCGTCGCGCGACGCGACCACGACATCTCCGACGCGCGTCTCGATGGTGGCGCGCATGGGCAGGTCGAACCCGATGTGCCGCAGCGTGCGCGCGAGCCCGATGGTCGCGTGGCCGCACATCCCGAGCGGCGCGCGCGCATTCCAGAAGAGGACGCCGCACGAGGCGCCCGGCTTCGACGGGCGGCACGCGAGCGCGCACACCGTCGCGTCGGCCGCGCGCGGGTTCGCGGCGAGCGCGAGGCACCCGGGCGGAATCGCGAGCGCACCGTCGGCCGACCAATGCGCGAGGACCTCGGGAAGCGTGAGGTGGAAGAGCCCGCCATCGGGCGCCAGCAGCACGCGCGTGGGCTCGCCTTCCGTGTGGCTGTCGACGAATCGCTCGATCTTCACGCGCGCAGGATACTGCGCCCGCGCGCGCCCCGACGCGATACGCTGCGTGGATGCAGGCTTCGAACGACGTCGGTTCACCATTCCGCGGCGTGATCCCCGCGATCGTTTCCCCGTTCCGCGACGACGGCGCGCTGTGCGCCACGCGCCTCGGCGACCTTGCGCGGCGCATGCTTGCGGGCGGATGCACGGGCACCGTGTGGCCAGGGTCCCTCGGCGAAGGGCAGACGCTCTCGTTCGATGAGCGCGTGGAAGGCTGGAAGGCGATCGCCGCCGCGAGCGAAGGCCGCGGCAACGCCTTCGCGACGATCTCCGCCGCCTCGACGCGCGAGGCCGTGCGCCAGGTCGAGACGGCCGCCGAGATCGGGATGCGCGGCTGCATGATCTTGCCGCCGTATGTCCACAAGGGTCCGTGGCACGAGTATCGCGCGCACTTCGAGGCGATGCTCGGGGCCGCTCCCCTGCCGATGATGCTCTACAACAACCCGCCCGCGTACACGGTCGATGTGAGCGCGGAGCAGGTGTTCGACCTGGCCGAAGGGCACGCGAACCTCGTCGCGGTGAAGGACTCGACCGGCGACGCGCGCAAGCTGACCGCGCTCATCGCAGGAAGCCGCGCGCGCGCACGGAAGGTCGGCGCGCTCGTCGGCCTCGACGACTGCGCGGTCGAGGGCGCGCGCATGGGCTGCGTCGGGTGGATCGCGGGCCTCGCGAACGCGCTGCCAGAGGAGAGCGTGCGGCTCTTCACGCTCGCGCAGTCGACGCGCGCCGACGACATCGAGGCGTGCGACGCGCTCTACGCGTGGTTCCTGCCGCTCCTCAGGCTCGACACCGTTCCCGAGTTCGTGCAGCTCATCAAGCTCGTCATGGCCGAGACGCAGACGGGCGACGAGCGCGTGCGCGCGCCGCGAAGGCCGGTCGAAGGCGAAGCGCGCGCACGCGCATTGGCCGTGATCCGCGCGGCACTGGCGAAGCGCGTGTGATGGATCATGACGAGGGCGAAGCCGCTCACCCCTGCACGCACAGCGCCTTCGAGAAGCGCTTCGCCGCCGCGGGGAACCCGACCGCCGTGAAGCGCGCGTCGCCCGTCGCGGGAAACGGGCCGCCGTGCACCATCGCGGGGCTCACGGCGACGCCGGTCGGCATCGTCTCGGCGAGCACTCGCCCGACCTTGAAGCGCAGGACGCCGAAGAGCGTGGCGCGCACCGCGTCGTCGGCCGCGTCGGCGACGACGGTCGACGCAAGTTGTCCGTCGAGCGCGCGCGCGAAATCCACGAGCTGCGCGTCGCCTTCGACGGCGACGACCGTGCCGAGCGGGCCAAACGCCTCCTGCAGGAACGCCGCGCGCGCACGGCGCACGAGCGACGCGTCCGCGACCGCAAGCGTCGGTTCGAAGCGAAACCCAGGCGTCTGCGCACGGCCGCCGCACGCGATGTGCGCACCCGCCGCGCACAGCGCGTCGACCGACCGCGCGAGATGCACGCGGATCGGTTCGGTCAGCAGCACCGCAGGCGCGGCGGCGCGAAGCACCTCGCCCGCGCGTGCGGCCACGCGCGCGGCGGCCGCCTCGCCGGCCACGAAGATCACGCCCGGCTTCGTGCAGAACTGCCCGCCGCCGAGGAGCACCGACGCGGTCCATGCATCCGCGATCGCCTCCGCCCGCGCACCCGCAGCGTGCGACGCCACGAACACGGGATTCACCCCCGCCATCTCGCAGCTCGCGGGCTTGCCGACACGGTCGCACGCGGCCTTCAGCCGCAGCCCCGCCGCGCGCGAACCCGTGAACCCGAGCGCAGCGACGCCCGCGTGCGCAAGAAGCGCCTCGCCATCCTCGGGTGAACAGTCGAAGAACACCTGCACCGCCGAAGACGGCAGCCCCGCCGCATCACGCGCCGCGCGGCAATGCGCGAAGAGCCGGGCCGTCGTGTTCGGGTGCCCCGGATGCGCCTTCGCGATCACGGGGTTGCGCGCCGCGATCGCCGCAGCGAAATCGCCGCCCGAGACGCCGTTGAACGCCAGCGGAAAGTTCGACGGACCGATGCACACCACCGCGCCGCCGAGCGGCACGAGCGTCGAACGCAACTTGTGCGTGGCGTCGACCGCGACCTCGCGCCACGACTCGTCGCGCAGGCAGCGCGCGGCCTCGCGCAGCTGGAAGGAGGTGCGGTTGAACTCGACCTCGGAAAGCCTCGGCGCGAACGGCAGCGCCGTCTCCTCGTGCGCAAGCCGCGCGATTCCCTCGCGGTCGCCTTCGAGCCGCGCGGCGTAGTCCTCGAGAAACCCCGCAAGCACGGCGCCCGGCGCATCCGCGAGCGCGTCGATCGCGTCGAACGCCGTGTCGGCCATCGCCTCGAGCTCCGCACGCGACGCGTGCGCGAACTCCACCCCGAACGCCTCGCCTGTCGAAGGATTCACGGCGCGCATGTCAGGCGCCCTGCTCGTTCACGAGCGACGGCCGTCCGTCCCTCCACGCGATCGAGACGCTCGCCTCGCCACGCAGGAAGCTCTCGAGCCAGTTGCCCACGGCGTCGACGCGCCAGTCGCCCGCCTGGAAGAGCGGCTGCGGCGCAGGGGTCGCGCGCGACATCCACCAGCGCGAGACATCGCCGCGCGTCGCCACCATCGAGGGCGCGAGGCCCATCGCGATGCAGCGTGCGCCGAGGATCGCGAGGATCGCATCGATCGCCGCGCGGTCGGCGGCCGTCTCGTCGGTGATCTTCCCGTGGGCGAGCTTCTCGGGCGGCATCTTCCCGCCTTCGTCGACGGCCTGCGCGATGCGGTCGCCGTACTTCTGCGCGAAGCGCTTGGGAAGCCCGCGCACCGACGACAGCTGCTGCACGCTCACGGGCCGCTGCTTCACGATCTCGGCGAGCGTCTCGTCGGGCATGACCACGCGGTGCGGCAGGTCCTCCTTGCGCGCGATCTCGTCGCGCAGCCGCGTGACGAGCCGCAGCGTCGGGATCTGCGCGGGCTTCATGGGCCAGCTCTTCATCGTCCGACGGATCTGCGACTCCTCGTCGAAGCGCGCGGGGATCCTCGCGCTCTGCTCGCACTCGCGCATCGCCCACGCAAGCGAGCCGCGCCGCTCGAGCTCGCCGCGCAGCCGCTCCCACACGAGCGGAAGGTAGCGCACGTCGTCGGCCGCATAGCGAAGCTGCGACGCAGACAGCGGACGCGCATCCCAGTTCGTGAAGGTGTGGCCCTTCGAGAGCCTGTGCCCCGCGAAGCGCTCGACGAGCTTCTCGAGGCCGGCGGGCCACGGCATCTCCGCGAACGCGGCCGCGACCTGCACGTCGAGCGTGTTCGCGGGCTCCTTGCCGAGGAGGCGCCGCACGGGCTCGAGGTCCTGCGTGCCCGCGTGGACGAGCGTGAGGAGCGACGGATCGGCGACCAGCTCGAAGATCGGCGCAAGGTCGGGCACGGCGAACGCATCGACAAGCACCACGCGCTCGGTCGTCGCCAGCTGCACCACGCAGATCTTCGGCCAGTAGCTCTCCTCGCCGATGAACTCCGTGTCGTAGGCGAAGACGCCCTTGCCGCGGACATGCGCGAGCTCCGCCTCGAGCTCGGGCGCGCTCGTGATGAGGCGCGCTTCCCCGCGCGGCACGAGCGAGTGCTCGAGATGCGGCGTGTTGGCCGTGTCCTCGGCCTGCGAGGCGGCATGGTGCCGCTCGCGCATCTTGCGTCGATAGTTCAGGTTCATCGCACACCCGCCGCCTGCACGGACACCCCTCCCGATGCGCGGGCGCGCACGCTCTCGACGACAGACCGCGCGACATGGTCGAGCTGCTCCTGCACGAGGTCGGGATAGATCGGCAGCGCGATCGTCTCGCGCGCCGCAGCCTCCGCGTGCGGGAAGATGCCCTTCGTGTAGTGGAGGTGCCTGAAGCACTCCTGGAGGTGAAGCGGCACCGGGTAGTAGATCTCGGTGCCGATCTTCCGGTCCGCGAGGTCCTGCCGCACGGCGTCGCGGATCTCGGCGGGCACGCGGATCGTGTACTGGTTGTAGATGTGGCGCGCGCCCTTCGGAGCCGGCTTCGGATAGCGCAGCGCGAAGCCGCCCGCCGAGAGCGGCGTGCCGGAGTCCTGCGCCCCCGCCGCCGCGAACGACGCGTCGTAGAACGCTGCGTTCCTCTGGCGCCCGGCGCTCCACGCGTCGAGGTGGCGCATCTTCACGAGAAGGACGGCCGCCTGCAGCGCATCGAGGCGCGAGTTCATGCCGACCTCGGCGTGGTAGTACTTCGGCTCCATGCCGTGGTTGCGGAGGCGCATCATGCGCTGGGCGAGCGCCTCGTCGTTCGTGGTGATGATGCCGCCGTCGCCGAAGCCGCCGAGGTTCTTCGAGGGGAAGTAGCTGAAGGTGCCGATCGCGCCGCGCGAACCGACGCGCTTCCCGTGGATGTCCTCGGTGCCGATCGCCTGCGCCGCGTCCTCGACCACAGGCACGCCGTGCTCCTTGCCGATCTCGAGCATCGCGTCGAGGTCGCACGCCTGGCCGAAGAGGTGGACGGGCACGATCGCCTTGATGTTCTTGTGGCAGCGGAACGCCATCCGCGTCGACTCCGGGCAGATGTTGTAGGTCGCGGGGTCGGAGTCGACGAACACGGGCTGCGCACCGAGGCGGTGCACGCTCCCGGCCGTCGCGAAGAAGGTGTAGCTCGGGCAGACGACCGCGTCGCCGGCCTTGACGCCGAGCGCCTGGAGCGCGAGCAGGATGGCGTCGGACCCGTTCGCGCAGCCGATCGCGTACTTCGCCTGGCAGTAGCCGGCGGTCATGCACTCGAGCTCGCCGATCTTCGGCCCGCCGATGAAGTACTGGCTCTCGATCACTTCCTTGACGACAGGCTCGATCTCCGAGCGGATGGTCGCGTACTGCGCCTTGAGGTCGAGAAGCGGGACAGTCACGGCGGCAGCGGTCGCGGGCGTCAAGATGGACTCCTGTTCCTCCGGAGTACCGGAGACCCGCCATTGTGCATCAATCGGAGGTGCCGGGAAAGGCTCCGGACGCCGAAATCAGCATTGCGGACCGCGGAGCGGCCCATGCCCGGTGCCTGTCGACCCGAACCCCCCCGCCCCGCGAGGGGTCTCCGTAAGCTCCTGTAGTTCCTTGATTTGCGCGCGCTCCACCCTTGCGATCACCATCTGCGCGATCCGAGTTCCCGCCTCGACCACGAACGGAGCCTTGCCGAGGTTGATGAGCGGGACCTTGACCTCCCCGCGGTAGTCGGCGTCGATCGTGCCGGGCGCGTTCGGCATCGAGATCCCATGCTTCGTGGCGAGCCCGGAACGCGGACGCACCTGCGCCTCGAAGCCCGGCGGCAGCGCCATGGCGAAGCCGCACGGGATCAGCGCGATCGCGCCAGGCTCGAGCGTCACGGGCGCATCGAGGTCGGCCGAAAGGTCGAGACCCGCCGCGAGTTCGGTCTGGTACGCCGGGAGCACCGCGCTTGGCCGGAGCCTGCGCAGTTCGAGGGTGACGCTCGGTGGGTGAACGGACATGGCGGGAACGGTAGCGCAGGGCAACAAGTCGCGGGGCGCCGACCCGAAGGTCGACGCCCCGCGCGTGGATGGAGCATGGTGCGGAAGGCTCCGCTCAGCGGCGCGCGCGGCGGCCGACGAGCCCCGCGAGGCCGAGGAGCGCGATGGCGCCTGGAGCCGGGATCTGGCTGAACTCCTGGCGGATGAACGACGCGGACGCGGTGCTGTTCGCATCAGGTGCGAAGAACTTGATGTCCTTGTTGATCTCGAACGCACGGTAGCCGTCGGGGTTCTGCTCGCAGAAGTCGATGTAGTCCGACAGCTTCGTGTCGCGCGGCGGACCCCAGAGGTCGTACACGCTCAGCTGGCCGAGGAAGGTGTTCGAGTCAAGGTCGATGACCGTCTCGTCGACGCGGGCGAAGGCGCCCGTTCCGGAGACATCGCCGTTGAAGGTCGCCTTCACATCGCAGAGGCGGAGTCCCATGGCGTAGGCCGCCTCGGTGACCTCGACCGTGTACTGGAGATTCGCCTCGGCGATGGTCTGATCGCCGGGGCTCGTGTCGCCGAAGCCGCCCGCCAGGTCGAAGCCGACGTTCCGGTAGCCGTGGCCGTTGCCGTTCAGCGAGATGAACCCGATCAGCGAGATGCCCTCGAGATCGAAGTGCGCCGAGGTGAACGACTCGAAGACGAACTTCTTGTCATCGATGAACACCGTGCGGTCGCTTCCCGCGGCGAAGAGCTCGCTGAGCGCGAGAGTGTCGCCATTCCCGAGCGTCCAGGATGCCTGCGCAGCCCCGCCCACGAACGCCGCCGCCATCGTCATGAACACTGCCTTGTGCGTGAAACGCATCTCTTCCTCTCCTTCTCGATTCCGATCTTCCTGGAGGAGCCGCTCGGCGAGTCGATCGCCGGGCAACCCCGCGTCCCCGCGCGTTCCCTCGGGCGAGCCCCTCGCCGCGGGCCACGATGCCCACGCGAATTCGGCCCGAAGGACGGGAACGGCGGTCATGGAAGCCGCGCGAGCCGCGGGCCTCAAGGCAGCGACGGGCGATTCATGGTCGAACGGGAAGAGATCCCCTGCCGCGGTTCGGCAAGATCCTCGGAGAAAATGCCCCGACGATCAGCGCAAGGCCGACACAGCGGCCAGCACTTCATCCGCATGGCCCTCGACCTTCACTCGGTCGAACCGCGCCGCGACGGCGCCGTCCTTCGCGATCACATAGGTCGTGCGCACGATGCCCATGTACTTCTTGCCGTACATGTTCTTCTCCTGCCACACGCCGAAGGCGGCTGCGACGGGAGGAACGCCGTCCTTGCCAGGCACATCGGCGAGCAGCGTGAGACCGAGCTTGTACTTCGCGTCGAAGGCCTTGTGGCTGTCGACCGAGTCCGGGCTCACGCCAAGCACCTCGCAGCCGAGCTTCGCGAACTTCGGGCGGTTGTCGCGGAACGCGCACGCCTCGACGGTGCAGCCCGGCGTGTCGTCGGCCGGGTAGAAGTAGAGGACGAAGGGCTTGCCCTTGAGGCTCGCAAGGGTGACGGTCTTGCCGGCGGCGTTGATGGCGCTGAACGCCGGCGCGGGCGAGCCGACCTCGATGAGGCCGACGGCCTTCGTTGCGGGCTTGGCTGCGGGCTTCTTCGCGGCTGCTGGCTTCTTCGCAAGCGTGATCGCCTTCTTGGCGACGGGATTCTTGGTTGAGGCCTTCGTGGTTGAGGCCTTCGTGGT
>CAYMSD010000014.1:8972-17489 GCA_964393015.1 uncultured Klebsiella sp. | reverse complement strand
GCCGCGACCGCTCAACCACGCCGCGACCGCTCAAACACGTCGCGCCGCTCAACCACGCATCACGCGTCTTCGCGGCGGTAGTCGAGATCCGGCCGCGGGCTCGAGTGCGACTCGACCCATGGCGAGTTGAAGCACCCGACCCACCGCGTCGGCGCAACCTGCACCAGCGCGTAATCGTCGCGTCCCGCCGCGATCGTGGGTCGCACGCCCTTCGGCGCGTCGGGCCACCACGGGACAAGGTCGCCCTCCGTCCCAGGGAGGCGGAACTGCGCGGGGTCCTGCACCACTTCCTCGACCGTCGTCAGGCGGTGCTTTCGCTCGCGAAGGAGCGGAATCGAGTTGAAGAGGCCGCGCGTGTAGGGGTGCAGCGGGTTGTCGAAGAGCTCGAACACCCGCGCATACTCGACGACCCGGCCCGCGTACATGACGCACACCACATCGGCGTTCTCGGCGACGACGCCGAGATTGTGGGTGATGAGCATGATGCCCATGCCGCGCGTGCGCTGGAGGTCGCGGAGCAGCTCGAGGATCTGCGCCTGGATCGTGACATCGAGCGCCGTCGTCGGCTCGTCGGCGAGGAGCAGCGTCGGCTGGCAGGCGAGCGCCATCGCGATCATCACGCGCTGGCGCATGCCACCCGAGAACTGGTGCGGATAGGCGCGCATCCGTTCCTCTGCCTTGGGGATGCCGACATCCTGCATCGCGCGCACGGCGAGCTTCCACGCCTCGTCCGCGCCCACCTTCTGGTGCAGGAGGATCGCCTCGATGATCTGGTCGCCGATCGTGTAGACGGGATTCAGGCTCGTCATCGGCTCCTGGAAGATCATGGCGATCTTCCCGCCGCGCACCTTGAGCATCTGCGACTCGGTGTAGGAGAGGATGTCGCTCCCCTCGAACAGGATCGAGCCTCGGTCGAAGCGCCCCGGGGGGCGGGGAATGAGCTGCATGGTGCTCATCGCGGTCACGCTCTTCCCGCAGCCCGACTCGCCGACGACCGCGAGCGTCTGGTTCGGGTGCACCGTCATTGACACGCCCGCCACAGCCTGGATGCGCGGCCCGCCCGCCGAGTTCGCGAAGCTGACCGCGAGATCAGCGACCTCGAGGATCGGCTTCGTCTTGGCCTCCGGGGCCGGGGACTTCGTCGTCGTTGCGGCTTCCATCAGTGGGCCGCCTTTCGCAGCTTCGGGTCGATCGCGTCGCGCATGGCCTCGCCAAGCATGTTGTAGCTGAGCACGGTGAAGAAGATCGCGAGCCCCGGGAAGATGGCGAGCCACCAGACGAAGGTGCCCGTCGTGCCCGTGGCGCTCGAGAGGAGCTTGCCCCAGGACGGCTGCCCATCGGGGCCGAGGCCGAGATAGGAGAGCGTGGCCTCGGCGATGATCGCAGCGGCGACCGCGAACGACGCGTCGACGAGGACAGGCGTCACGCCGTTCGGAAGCATGTGGCGGAAGAGCACGCTCCGCAGCGGAAGCCCCGCCGCCTGCGCGCCCTGCACGAAGTCCTGCTTGCGCAGCTTCAGGAACTCGGCGCGCGTGAAGCGCGCTGCGCCCGTCCACGACACGCACCCGATGATCGCCATCATCATGTAGGTGTTCCGCGGCAGCACGGCCGCGGCCACGATCAGGAGGAAGAGCACCGGGATCGCCATGAAGATCTCGACCACGCGGTAGAGGAGGAGATCGATCCAACCGCCGAAGTAGCCCATGAGTGCGCCCATCGTGACGCCGATCAGGACCGCGATCCCCGTCGAGACGAGGCCGATCGAGATCGACAGCCGGCACGCCCAGAGCATCTGCGAGAAGACATCCTTGCCGAGCGCGTCTGTGCCGAGGATCACCGTGCGTTCGCCGACGGGGCGGCCCGCGGTCTCGGGCGCCACTTCCCCGACCTTCGCAAGCGGCGGCTTCACATGGAGGTCCGAGCGTCCGAAGTCGGGCGAGAACGGCACGACCGTGTAGACCATCGAGTACTTGCCCGAGGCCTCCTGCGAGTCGTAGGTGTCGAAGTTGACGAGCGTGTCGGACCAGCGCGAGGCGCCCGCCGTCACGGCGATGACCGCGGTCAGCGCGATCAGCGCGAGGCGCACGGGCTGGCGGCCCGCGATCACGACCGCCGCGACGATCGCCACCGCTCCCATCGTGGCGCTTGCAACCCACGGGAACTGCTCGCCTCTGCCGAGCTCGCGGATCCACGCGGCGCTGTCGAGGCCGCGCGACCACGCCGACACGGCACCCGCCGCCACGACCGTGAACCCCGCCTGCATCGCCGCGAGGAAGAGGAGCCCGAGCCGCGTCGAGCGCGCGGGCACGCCGAGCCGCGTCGCAAGCGAAGCGGGCATGAACACCCACGGCACGGCGAAGAGCCCGCCCGCCAGCATCACGAGGTCGACCGCCGTCAGGTTCTGCCAGAGCGGCGAGTCCCACTCGCCCGTCTCGGTGTTGCGCCGCACGAGCGGGTGCGCGCTCGCGAGGACGGGCGCGAACACCGCGAAGAACGCCACCGTGCCGATCCATCCGAGCGCCATGCGGGCGCCGAAGCGTGCGACCACGCGGTCCCAGGCGTCGGCCCAGAAGCCCTTCGCCTGCCCTGCGCCCACGCCGCGCATGGCCTCGATGCCGCTGATCGCGGCGGGCTGGCCGGTGGTGCTCGATTCACTCATAGCTCACCCGCGGATCCGCGACCGCATAGAGGATGTCGGCGATCAGGAGCGCGACGAGGTTCACGCACGCGATCATGAAGGTGTTGGCGAGGATCAGCTCGCGGTCGCGCTGGCTGATCGCATCGAGGATCAGGCTGCCCATCCCAGGCACGGAGAAGATGCGCTCGATCACGACGGAGCCCGCGAGCGTCGCGGGGAACACCGTCACGAACATGGTGATGAGCGGCAGCAGGCTGTTGCGGAAGACATGGTGGATCACCACATCCTTGCGCGCGACGCCCTTCGCCTTCGCGGTGCGCACATAGTCTGCGTTGAAGTTGTCGAGCATCGCGGCGCGCGTCTGCTTCGAGAGCACGGCGAACCCGCCGTAGACGAGGCATGCGACGGGCAGCACCATGTGCCAGAGGAGGTCGAGCATCCAGCCCATCTGCCAGGTGCCGTCGACCTGCGTGCCCGGCAGGAAGGTCCACGACTCCGCCGCGCGGTCGTGCAGGCCCGACACCGGGAAGAGGCCGAGGTACTGCTGGTTCGCGAGGTAGCCGATCGCGAGGACACCCGCCCAGACGGTGGGAATCGACCAGAGCGCGACATAGGTCGCGCCCGACACCTTGTCGAACCACGAACCGGCGCGCGCGCTCGCGAGGACGCCCGACGGAATCGCGATCAGGTAGATGATCGGGAACGCCACGAGGTTCAGGAGAAGCGTCACGGGCAGCGCGTTGCCGATGAGGTCGGTCACGGGCCGGCTCTTCGAGAACGCCGTGCCGAGGTCGGGCGGCCCGACCCACAGGATGCCGGGTACGACCGTGAACCCCGACTCGGGGAACGGCTTCTCCGCGAACGCGGCCGCGAGGATCTCGCGCTGGACGCTGGCATTGCGCCAGGTCTCCCGCACCGTGGCGGCGGCGGCCTCGACCTTCGCGAACGCGGCGTTCGCGCGGTCGGGCTCCTCGCCCTCGAGGCGCGCCGTCACGATCTTGCCCTTGGCGTCGAGAAGCTCCGCGCGGCCCGCTGCGCTCGCATAGTCGACGAGCGTGCTCTCGAAGGTGCGGCGCGCGGCGAGATAGCGCGAGCGCGCCGTGAGCGCGTCGTTCGCGGCCTTGCGATAGGCGCGCTGGCGAGCCTCGACGGTCACGCCTTCGATCGCGTTCGGGTCGATCGCGGGCGCGGCCGAGGCCGCTGCGCGGACTTCCGCAAGGTCGAGCGGCCCACCCACCCACGCGACGAGCGGCGGATCGGGAATCTCCTTCGGCGCACGAAGCCGCTCGCCCGCGGGCGTCAGCTGGTCGCGCACGCCGAACTTCACGGGCGAGATGCGGTGCAGCCAGCGGCCGTACTGGACGAGCACGGGGTCGTTGAGGCCGTAGCGGTCCTCGAGATAGGCCTGGAGGATCGCCGCCTTGGACGCGTCCTGCTGGCCGCCTGCAGACGCGGTCAGCGCCGCACCGATGCCGCCGGGCGACAGCGCCAGCAGGAGGAAGACGACGAAGGTGATGCCCACCACCGTCGGCACCATGAAGAGGATGCGCCTGATGATGTAGTTCAGCATCCCGTCGGTCTCGCTCTTCGGTCCAGTTCGTCAGCGTCGTCTCTCAGCACCGTCCGTCTTCGCCGCTACTGCATGGGCACCGCGGCTGGGTCGACGCGGAAGAACTCCCACGGCTCGAGCCCCGACTTGTAGGTCTGCACGTTGCCGATCGACTTCTTCACGAAGCGCAGCCACGGCGAGACGCGGATGAAGGTGTACGGCTGCTCGTCATGCAGCAGCGCCTCGAACTCGTGCCAGACCTTCATGCGCTCGTCGTAGTCGAGGGTCGTGCGGATCAGGTCGATCAGCTCGTCCGCGCGCGGCGAGTTCCACTGCGCGAAGTTGTCGCCGCCCTCCTTGATCGACTCCGAGTGGAAGATCTGCCTCGGGTCGCTCTCGGGCGCGCTCGCGGACCAGCCCATCGTCAGCGCGTCGAAGTCGCGCGACTTGAGGATCTCCTGCATGATCGACCAGTCGACCACGCGCACATCCACGATGATGCCGACCTTGGCGTAGCTGTCCTTGACGTAGTTCGAGATGCGCTCCGCGATCTCTCCCGCGCCCGAGCGCGTGAACTCGAAGCGGAACGGCTGCCCCGCCTCGTTCTCGAGGATGCCGTCGCCGTTGCGGTCCTGCCAACCCGCCTCGGCAAGCAGCGCCTTCCCCTTCTCGGGGTCGAACGGCCACGGCTTCACGGCAGGGTCGGACGCAGGGCTCTCGGGGTTGACGGAACCCTTCGCCAGGATGCCGATTCCCTCGAAGATGTCGCGGATCATCTTCTCGCGGTCGAGGCAGAGCGTCATGGCCTGGCGCACGCGCTTGTCGCCGAACGGCGTCTGGCGCCCGTTGCGCACGCCGCCGTTCCACGCGATGAACGAGTAGCCCGAGCGCATGTTGATCCACTTCAGCGAGTGGTTCGCGTCGTCCCAGCCGGCCTCCTTCGTCGCGGTCACGAACTGCGGGCTCGTCGGGATGATCATGTCGCCTTCGCCGTTGCGATAGGAGACAAGCCGTGCGAGATCCTCGGACACCACCTTGAAGCGCAGGCGGTCGAGCGGCGGGCGCGGGCCCTCGTAGTACTCGTTGCGCGAGAGCACGAGGTCGCGGCCCGGCGTCCACTGCTCGCTCGGGTCGAGCCGCTCGATGCGGAACGGCCCCGAACCCATCAGGAGGCCCGTCGAACTGTTGATCTGCGACGGCTCGAACTTCGAGTAGAAGTGCTTCGGCAGCACGTAGATGCCGAGCGAGTACGGCAGGTTGAAGCTGAGCGACTGCGAGAACCGGATCTCGAAGGTGAGCGGGTCGATCACCTCGACGCCCGTGATCTGCTCGAGCGTCGAGCGCGAGCGCTCCGCCTCGATCGACGGGTTGAAGATGAAGTCCATGAAGGTCCAGCGGACATCCTCGGCCGTGAGCGGCTCGCCGTCGGAGAACCGGAGTCCCTCGCGCAGGCGCACGCGGATCCAGAGACCAGCGGGGTCCTGCTGCCAGGCCTCCGCCAGCACGCCGCGGAACTTCAGCGTCTTCGGGTCGTAGGCGCCGAGCGAATCGCACACGCGGTCGATGACGCGGCGTCCGTAGACATCGCTCGAGAGGTACGGCGTCACCTTCGCGGGCTGGCCCTCGAAGATCTCCGTGAACTCGCCGCCCGCCGCGTAGCCCGGCTGGGTGCGCGGGTCGGTCGCGAAGTCCCACGGCTCCTGCCATTCGATCTCGACGCCTGCACGCGCCCACGAGGTGTCGCGGCCGCCGCCCGAGCCACCCGCGACCACCACCCCCGACGCGAGACGCTCCTCGAGCTTCCCGAGCTTGGCGAGAAGTTCGGCCCCGCCACCCGCCTGGGTGGTCGCGAGCCGCCGGTCGAGGTCCGCGAGGCGCGACTCGATCCCCTGCTGCAGCTTGAAGGCGCGGTCCTGCTGGAGCATCTGCATCCAGCCGAGGACGAGCACGGCCGCGAGCAGGACGATCTGAACGAAATCCTTGAAGCCGAAGCGGTTGGTCATGGGGCACCTTCCCCGAAGGGGGCGGGCATCCTACCCGCTCACCGCGACCCTGCCCCGCGACCCGACGGACTCCGCGAAAGATATCGAGGCGCACGACGGGCCCGTGCGCGCCCGCGTCAAGCCCCCGTCAAGCCCCCGTCACGCCACCCTGCGCCCGCGCATCGGGTCGAACCGCTCCCGCAGCTCGTCCCCAAGGAAATTGAGCGACATCAGCGTGAGCGCGATGGCGATGCACGGAGCCGCGAGCAGCCACCAGCGGCTCTCGACGGTGTTGAGCTCGCCAAGGCCCTCGGCGGCGAGGTTCCCCCAGCTCGGCAGCGGCTCGCGCACGCCGATCCCGAGGAACGAGAGGAAGCTCTCCGAGAGAATCGCCGCAGGGACCGCGAGCGCGGCATAGACCGCGATCGGCCCGACGAGGTTCGGCAGGAGATGCGCCGTGAACTGCCGCGCGGGGCTCACGCCGATCGCCCGGCACGCCTCCATGAAGGGCTTCGCCTTGAGCGAGAGAACCTGCCCGCGGATCACGCGCGCCATCGTCAGCCAGCTGACGCCGCCGATCGCGATGAGAAGCGTGGCGATGTTGATCGTCTGCCGCGCGAGCGCGGAGAGGTCGGCGCCGCGCTTCTCGAGGATGCCATCCACGGCGACCGCAAGCAGCACGACGAGGAGGATCGAGGGCAGCCCGAAGAGGATGTCGACGATGCGCATGAGGACGGCGTCGACGCGACCGCCCGCGGCGCCCGCGATCGTGCCGTAGAGCGTGCCCACGACGACGGCGATCGCAGCCGCCGAGAGCCCGACCAGGAGGCTGATCGAGCCACCCGCGAGGACGCGCGCGAAGACATCGCGCCCGAGCCGGTCCGTTCCGAGCACCCGTGACGGCACATACTGCCCCGCCTCCGCAGCGGCGGCGATGCGCGCGGCGTCCGGCTCGCTCAGCTCGCGCCAGACGGGTGGAAGAAGATTGAGCGTGAGGTTCGACGCCTCGTAGCGCGCAAGCTCGGTCGCCCCCGTCTCGACCTTTCCCATCGACCACGGCAGCGACGCAAGACACGCAACGAGGACCGCCGCCAGGACGGAGAGCCCGACCCATCCCGCGACACCGACCCGCGTCGGAGCCACCCGCGAAGCACCGGCGTTCGTCACGGTTCGCCCCGCCCCTCGTCCTGTCCGCCATCACGCCCATCACGCGCGTCATCCCGCCTGTCGCGCTGCGCAGGCTCCTCGCGGTCGCCGCCCTCGCCGCGCCGTGGGCGCGCACGCGACGCGACATCCTCCGCGAGCTCCGCCGTGCGCGTGCGGTCAGACTCCAGCTCCGCGCGCATCCGCTCGACAAGCACCTCGAGGGCTGCCAGCTCGGCCTCGCGCACGGCGAGCGTGGCCTCGACCTGCCGCCTGGCGCAGGCCTCGAGCTCCGCGCGGGCCCGCAGCCGATCATCGCCGCTCGCCGCAGCATCAACCTCCGCGGTGCGAAGCGCCCCCGCGGCGCGCGCCGTCTCCGCCTGCGCACGCAGTTCGACGACCTTCGCCTCGTAGACGGCGGGCGCACGCTCGCGCAGTGCGGCCAGCGCGAGCAACCTGCGGGCGCCCGTGCGGAGCGCAACGCGCATCTGCTCAGGGTCCGCCTTGGCGCGCGCCTCGATCGCAGCGCCCCACTCGGGCGACACGGCGTGCGCCACGGCCACCGCGCGGGCCACATCCTCGTCGGTCAGCACACGGCCACCGAACTCGCCTCCCGCCACAAGCGTCTCGATCGCAAGTCCGGCGGCGCCCCCCTCGGGCCCGAACCCGCCCGCGCGCGGCCAATCGGGAGGCGGAGGCAGCTCGCGCCTGGCGCGCTGCGGGCGATCGCCTCGCTGCGACTGCATCGCATGCGGGGTGTCGACCGCGTCGCGGCCGGGCGCCGCACCGCTCGCAGGCGCGAGCGCCGGCCCCATCGCGGGGCCGATCATGCAGAGGAGGATGGCGAGGGAACGATGCATGGCGAATCGTCGTCGGTGAACTCGGAATGAACTCGCGGTCGCGGCTCAGCGGCCGAGGCCGCTCGTGCTCGCGAGGATCGCGGCCATCTCGCTCGAGAGATCGTCGTAGGTCGCGCCGCCCGCGTCAAGGAAGCTCGCGGCGTCGAACACCTGCTCGCCGCCCGTCCCAAGCGATGCCCGGGGAGCCACGGCGCCGCCCGCGAAGGCGATGACGACCTCGCCAAGCGGCTGCGAACGCGTGGCGACCGCATAGGCGCCTTGAAGCGCCTCATCGAAGTGCTCGGGCAGACCCGCCGCAGCGGGCGGAACCGGAGCAGCGCCAGACCCGGGGCCAGACACGGGGCC
>CAYMSD010000014.1:0-8872 GCA_964393015.1 uncultured Klebsiella sp. | reverse complement strand
CGGGGCCAGACACGGGGCCCCGATCGGTTGCGCCGCCGGCGATCACCGTTCCGCCTGCGCCGTCTTCACGCAGCGACTCCGCGGTCGGGCGCATCGCGAGATAAAGGACAGCACCAGAAAGCACGACCATCGAGAGCGCGGCCGCGAACGCCAAGGGCCGCGCGGCGCGCGGAATCCGCGCAAGTGGCCCGAGGATGCTTCGTCTCCGCGGGTGCAGATCCCGGCGCGGGGCGACCGGCGCCACCTCCGCCAGACCGAGCGGCCGCTGCAGGTCGCTCGCCGCGAAGATCCGCTCGAGCCCGTCCGCCCCGAGGCGCCGCGACGCATCGTCGCCCGCGCGGTCGAGAAGCCGTGCCACGCCGCGCAGTTCCCGCGGCACGCCACCGCTTGCGCGGCGACCGTCGTCCGAAGGCCGGGGTTGTGGTGCGTGCTCGTTCATCGCGTGCTCTCAGTCCGTCCGTCTCTCCATCCACCGATCCCGCCACGGGAAGAAACGCCCGGCCCGCCGCAAGATTGCCGACCGCGCGCGAACTTCGCGCGCACTCGTCGAGGTTTCCCTCGGTTCTCGGCGAGCGCCCGTGCGTCAGCCGCCCGCGCCGCGCTCACCGCTCCTCCTCGACATCGAGCCCATCGACGCCCATCTCCTCGAGAATCGTCCGCAACTTGCGCAAAGCCCTGTGATGGCGGGCAAGCAGCGTCCCGATCGGTTCCTCGAAGTAGTCTGATAAGGCCTTGAAACTGAGTCCGCCGATGTGGCGGAGGTCGAGAATCTCCCGATCGCCCTCCCCGAGCCTGTCCATCGCGCGGCGAAGGAGTTCGCGCACCTCGTCCGATGCGCCCCGCGACCCTCGGCCTCCACGGACGGCGCGCGCATCGAGCACCTCGTCGCCCACGGCCCGCGCCTGCCGCGCGCGCCGGCGCATCTCGTCGCGCAGGCGGTTCGTGGCGATGCGGAAGATCCACGCCTCGAAGCGACCGCTCTCGACATAGGTCTCGAGCTTCGCGGCGACCGTGCAGAAGACCGACTGCGTGATCTCCTCCGCCAGCTCGTCGTTGCGGCAGAGCGATGCCAGGAGGCCGTGCACGCGCGGCGCGATCGAGGTCACGACCTCGCGCCACGCATCGGAGTCGCCCGCGGCCGCGCGGGCAAGCGCCGCCTCCAGCGCCCCGCTGCGCGCGGCCTGCGCCGCGTCCGCGGGCGCATCGGCCTCCGACGGATCGAGATCGTGTTGGCGCTGCTCCTTCATGCGTCGCGCGCGGATGCGCGCACCGTAACGCCTTTCGCGCGCCGCGATTGCCACGGCCGCGGCCACGGCGCCGCAGGACCGCGCCCCCCGGGCTCATGCGCCTACAGCGGCAGGTCGTCGAGGTCGCCCGACGGCTGCGCGACCGCGCGGGGCCGCGTGGGCGCCGCGAGGTTCCGCTGCGCGCCCTCGGGAGGCGCGGAGTAGGACTGGTTGCGGAACCGCGTCGTGTTGCCGTCCCACACGAGATGCACCGTGCCCGTCGGCCCGTTGCGCTGCTTGGCGAGGATGACCTCGGCGGTGCCGACCTTGTCGGGGTTCTCGTCGGCCCAGTTCGGATCGGCCTTGTGGTAGTACTCCTCGCGGTGAAGCATCATCACCACGTCGGCGTCCTGCTCGATGGACCCCGACTCGCGGAGGTCGCTCATCCTCGGGCGATGGCCTTCGCGCTGCTCCGCGGCGCGGTTCAGCTGCGAGAGGCAGAGGACGGGCACGTCGAGCTCGCGCGCCATCGCCTTGATGCCGCGCGAGATCTCGCTCACCTCGAGCTGGCGGCTCTCGACGCGCGTGCCCGAGCTCATCAGCTGCAGGTAGTCGATCGCGATGAAGCCGATCCCGTGCCGCTCCTTCAGGCGCCGCGCCTTCGAGCGCATGGCGAGCAGCGAGAGACCCGGCGTGTCGTCGATGTAGATCGGAAGCTTCGCCACCTCGCCGCACGCCGCGAACAGCCGCGTGAAGTCGTCCTTCCCGAGCATGTGCTTGCGCATCTTCTGGCTGTCGATGCGGCCGAGCGCGCACAGCATGCGCTGGATCAGCTGCTGCTTGCCCATCTCGAGGCTGAACATCACGCTCGGGACGCCGAGCTGCGCGACCTGCTCGAGGAGGTTCAGCGCGAGCGCGGTCTTTCCCATCGACGGACGCGCCGCGAGGATGATCATCTCGCCCCGCTGCAGCCCGTTGGTCATCTCGTCGAGCTCGTTGAAGCCCGTGCGGACGCCCATGAAGCCGCGCCCCTCGCTCTCCTCGATCAGGCGCATCGTCTCGTTCACGAGCTCATGCGCCGTCGCGACCGAACCCGTCTCGCGCTTCTGCGCGATGCGGAAGATCTTCTGCTCCGCGCTCTCGAGCACGCTCTGCGCGGGAATGCGCGACCCATGCGCCTCCTCGAGGATCTCGCCCGCGGCGCCGATCAGCTCGCGGATCACGGCCTTCTCGCGCACGATGCGCGCCCAGTGCACCGCGTTCGCCGCGCTCGGCACCGCCTCCGCAAGCTGCACGATGTAGTCGAGCCCGCCGACGGCCTCGACGAGCCCGCGGTCCGCCAGCAGCTGGTTGAGAAGCACGAGGTCGACCGTCGCGTTGCGGTCGTAGAGCTCGACGATCGCGTCGTAGATGCGCGCGTGGCGCGGCGAGGAGAAGTCGTCGCCGCTGCGGACGACCGTCACCACGTCGCCGATCACCTTCGGGTCCCAGATCACCGCGCCGAGCAGGCCCATCTCGGCCTCGAGCGCCACGGGCGGCTCCGCGCCGAAGAGCGCGGCGATGTCGCGCCGCTGCGACTCGGTCGCCGCATCCCCGCGCGGACGGCGACCACGCCTGCCGCGGCCGCCCCCCTCGTCGGAGAGCCTGCCCTCGGAGAAGCCGCCTTCCCGCGCAAATCCGTCTGTTCGCTGCTCGTCGTTCACGGCGCGGAGCGTAGCCGACCCGCGGCGCCCCCGCGGTCATTCGAACGCTTGTCCACCCCGCCTCCGACCCGCGTCCGCTCAGTCGTCCGACATCGCGCCCGCGCCCTCCGGGGTGCGCATGGCGTGGCCGTTCTCGAGCGACTGCTGCATCAGGCGGCCGACCTTGAACCGCACGCTCTTGCGCGGCGGAACCGCGACGCGCTCGAGGGTCTTCGGGTTCTGCGCCACGCGGCCCGCGCGCTCGCGCGTCTCGAAGACGCCGAAGTCGCGGAACTCGAGGCGGTTGCCCTTCGAGAGCTCGTCGATCACATGCTCGAGGAAGCTCTGCACGGCGCGGCGCACATCACCTCGGGGAAGCTGCGTCTCCGCAGCCACGCGCTCGATCAGATCCTTCTTCGTCGTCGTCGCCATCATCATCCT
Source organism: uncultured Klebsiella sp. (assembly GCA_964393015.1). Taxonomy (GTDB): domain Bacteria; phylum Planctomycetota; class Phycisphaerae; order Phycisphaerales; family SM1A02; genus QWPT01. Next base: position 5,523 of record CAYMSD010000014.1, on the reverse strand, counting down.
CTTCGCGGTCTGTGACCGGGTTCGTTGCGTACGGGTCGAGACCCGCCGAGTATGCGACCTCGCGGGGGCCGAAGTCAAGGGTCTGGCGGCATTTGCGACGCACACGCCCGCGCCGCCGCGCGCGAGGTCCAGAAACTCACGCGCCGAGCGCCGATGCGCCGCGATTCGCACGCGATCGCCCCTACAGACCTTGCAGATCATCCAGACGGTGCCACCTTCTCGGCGGGAGAGAGAATTGTGGACAACCTGAAGATTGCCATTCGTCTTCTCGTGCGCTCCGCCCTCGTCGGCGCGGCGATCGCCTGCACGGGCTGCGCGCAGCGCGCTCCCGAGCCGATGCTCGTCGCACGCGCGCCCGTCAAGAGCTCGCTCGTCCGCGGCGCGATGCCGTCGGTCGGCGACGGCCGCAACGATGCGGCGCTCGGCGAGCGCAGGCTCAGCGTCCAGCGCCAGGGCGAGTCCCTCCACACCACCGTCTACGATCGCCAGGTCGTGCTCAACGGCCGCGTCTACGGCGACTACTCCTCGCGCACGCGCACGAACGCCCGCGTCCGACGCTGAACGCCGCCACGGTCAGGCACCCGCGATCGCCGCGCGAATCCTCGCGCGCACCGTGTCCTCGCCCGACAGGAACTCGACCGCCAGCTCGGGCACGGCGATGGGAACGACCTCCTGCGAAGCGCGCCCGAGCTTCACGAAGTCCTTGCGCGAGGTGACCACGCACTCCGCGCCCGCGCGCACCGCCGCGTCCGCGAGCTCGCCGCGCGCGAACGCACGGTGATCGCCCTTCTCGAGCCGCGCCACGACGCACGCGCCCGCGGCCTCGACCATCGCGAGGAAGTGCGCGGGGTTTCCAAGCGCGCACGCGCTCACGACGCGCTTCCCCGCAAGCCACGAGACCTGCATCGACTCCGCCGCCGCATCGCCCGCGTGCACCGCGAGCCCGCGCCATGCGTGCACGCACACGGCGTCGCACGGCGCCCCGCGCCATCGCTCGACGAGCCGCGCCGCGCGGTCCCTCCGCGCGGGGTCGTCCGCCTTCGTCAGCACCACGAGCCCCGCGCGCGCGAGGTTCGAGGCGGGCTCGCGCAGCCAGCCGTTGGGCAGGAGGTCGCCGTCGAGCGCGGGGCGCGTCGCGTCGACGAGGACGATGTCGAGCTCGCGCGCGAGCTGCCGATGCTGGAAGCCGTCGTCGAGGAACACGGCCGAGCCTGCGCGCCGCGCGGCCCCCGCGCCGTCCGTGAAGAACTCGACGAGCCGCGCGTGGCGGCGCGCGCCGACGACGACATCGGCCTCGGGCACGAGCTGCGCGTACTCCAGCGCCTCGTCCGAGGTCGCTCCGCCGTGGCCGTGGTCGGCGCTTCGATAGCCGCGCAGCGCGATGACGGGCCTGACGCCCGCGCGGAAGGCCTCTCGTGCGCACCAGGCCACGAACGGTGTCTTCCCGGTGCCGCCCGCCGACATGTTCCCGACCGAGACGACCGGGATGCGCGCACCGCCGACCTCGAGCGTGCGCACGCCTTCGCCGCGGGAAAGTCGCGCGTTTCGCCACGCGACGCCGAGCCCGTACGCGCGCGCCATGGGCCACGAGAGCGGAGCGAGCCATGCGGGGATCGGCCCGCGCGCGTCAGACACGCGCGCCTCCGCCCTTGCCGCCGCCCTTGCCGCCGCTCTTGCCGCCAAATGTGTCGCGGCGAATCTCCCGGTACTCGCGCAACCCCCCACGCGTGACGAGCACCACGTCGACGACCGCGAGGACAAGCGCGGCGATCACGACGAAGAGCACGCTCGACCATGCCACCGCGAAGCCGACCCTGTCCTCGTGCGGGTGAACGAAGCTGAGCGCGCGCACGAGCGGCGCGAGTCCGAGCGCGAGAAGGACCACCGACGCGCGGCGCAGGCGCCGCCGCCCCGCGGGCACCTCGGCGCGACCGAGGCGGACGAAGTACCAGACGAGGAGAGCGAGCGCGACCGCCGCCACGGAGATGCTCGCCCAGGGCGGCACCATGAACCACGGCCCGAGTTCACGGCCGTCGTTCACGCGTGGTCTCCAGCGCGCGCATCGCGAGAGGGCGGTGCGCCGATCGCGTCGGAGAGAAGCGGCGCGAGCCGCGCGACGGGAAGCCCGCGCACGGTCTCGGGGTCGCCCTCGCATGCGATCGGCCAACCGAGCGCCGCCACCTCGGCGAGGTCGTAGCCGCCCGCCTTCCCCTCCCACCGACGCTCGGCGAGGAACCGCTCGAGCGACGCATCGGGAACATCGCCGAGCGTGACCGTCGCGACATCGCGCCCCATGCGTGCGGCGCCGCGGGGCGAAAGCAGGCACCAACCCGTGGCCACGCGGTGCCCACGCCCCATGAAGGCGCGGATCATCGCGCGGGCGTCGTCTGCGTCGGCGGGCTTGCCGACGAGCCGCCCGTCCGTCTCCGTCACGGTGTCCGCGGCGAGGATCCACGCGGGCGGCGCACCCCGCGCCGCGCGGCGCACCGCCACGCGTCGCGCCTTGAAGTAGGCGAGCGATGTTGCAAACGCCGCACCGTCCACGGAGCCAGGCACCAGCGCGCTGTCGTCGATGTCCGCGGGCTCGATCTCGGGCTCGAACCCCGCCGCGCGGAGCATCTCCGCCCTGCGCGGCGAACCGCTCGCGAGCACGAGGGCGGCGCCTGCGCGCGCGGGTTCTGTTCGATCGGTCTCCCGTGCGTCCGTCACGCGGGCAGGATACGGCCTTCGAAGTCCATCCATATTGGTCGCATCCCCCCGAGGCGGAGCGGCGTATCGACCGAATGCGTCGCAGGTTGACATCCGCCGTCCCTTGGGTGAATCTGTAGGGTTCTCGACCCGATATCCCAAGCGGGCCGTCCCGCACAGGGATTTCGGCGGCCCGCGAGGGCGCCCGCGTCGGGCGCGTGTCACGGCAAGGTTGCAAGCGCGCGCGCTGCGCGGTGTCCGTGCAGCGGCAATGGGCGCCGAGAGGCTGAGGAAACGAGAGGCTGAGGAAACCCGTGTCCGAGTCGCCCGCAAACGATCCAAACTCGAGGAACGAGCTCTCGAGCGCGCCGAGCCAGGCGGGCTCAGCGGCCGCTGGCTCTGGGTCGGGTTCGGGGTCGAAGTCGCTCGGCGCGCCGATCAAGCTCGCGGAGGAGTCGGACCCCGGCTCGTCCGCGGCGCCCGCGCGCGCAACCGCGACGGGGACCGCCGAGGCATCGCGCAGCGGCTCGAGCCTCGACACGATGCTCGGCAAGATCGTGGTCGAGCGCGGGCTCATGACCCCCGACGAGCTCGAGGACTGCAGCGCGCAGATGCGGACGGCCTCCGCATCGCTTCCCGTCTCGCTCGCGGAGGTCCTCGTCGAGCGCGAGTTCCTGACGCGCAAGCAGCTCGACCGCCTCCGCGGCGATCTCGAGGCCGTCAAGACGAGCCAGCAGATCCCGGGCTACCGCATCATCCGCAAGCTCGGCGCAGGCGCGATGGCCACCGTCTTCCTCGCGAAGCAGCTGTCGCTCGACCGCCTCGTCGCCATCAAGGTCCTTCCGAAGAAGTTCTCCACGAACCCGAGCTTCATCGAGCGCTTCTACAAGGAAGGCCGCGCCGCGGCCCGCCTCAGCCACAACAACATCGTCGCGGCCTACGACGTCGGCCAGGCGGGCGAGCACCACTACTTCGTCATGGAGTACGTGGACGGCGACACGGTGTACGACCGCATCGTCGCGCGCAGGCGCGTGCCCGAGCGCGAGGCCCTCGAGATCATCCGCCAGGTCGCCGCGGCGCTCCAGCATGCGCACGAGATGGGCTTCGTCCACCGCGACATCAAGCCGAAGAACATCATGATGACGACCTCGGGCGTGGCCAAGCTCGCGGATCTCGGCCTCGCGCGCGCGATCAGCGACAAGGAGGCCGCCGAGGCGGAGTCGGGCCGCGCCTACGGCACGCCCTACTACATCTCGCCCGAGCAGATCCGCGGATCGGTCGACATCGGCCCGCCCGCCGACATCTACGGCCTCGGCGCGACGCTCTACCACATGGTCACGGGCAAGGTCCCGTTCGAAGGCTCGACGCCGTCGCAGGTGATGCACAAGCACCTCAAGTCGCCGCTCGTCCCGCCCGACCACCTCAATCCGCACATCTCGGCGAACACGGCGCTCATCATCGAGACGATGCTGAAGAAGGACGCGCGCCAGCGCTACCAGAACGCGCGCCAGCTGCTCCGCGACCTCGAGCTCGCGCTCGCGGGCCAGGAGCCCGAGTTCGCGAAGCCCGCCGTCGACCTCTCGACGATCGCGACCTCGGTCCACTCGACCTCCGCCGAGCCCGTGCAGCCCGTCCGCCGCGACCCGACGGGTGCGCTTGCGAGCCCGCTCGTGATCGTGCTCATCGCGGTCGCCACGCTCAGCGTCCTCGCGAACATCGCGCTCGGCATCCTGCTCGTCGCGCGCTGACGCCTCGCCTCGGGGCGCGGTTGCGCGGATCGGCGCGCGCCTCAGCGGACTTCCGCCAGGACCTCGACCTCGACGCACGCATCGAGCGGAAGCGCATTGGTTCCGACTGCCGCGCGCGCGTGACGGCCCGCCTCGCCGAAGACCTGCTGCATGAACTCGCTGGCGCCGTTGGCAACCTTCGGCTGGCCGTCGAAACGGTCGTCCGACTGGACGAAGACGCCGAGCCGCACGATGCGCACCACCCTCGAGAGGTCGCCGCCGAGCTGGTCCGCGAGCACCGACAGCGCGTTCAGCGCGCACTGCCGTGCGGCCTTCTGCGCATCCTCGATCGACACCTTCGACGGAACGGGGCCCGTCGCGAGGAGCGCGCCGTCGGAGAACGGCAGCTGCCCGGAGACGAAGACCAGGTTGCCCGAGCGGACCGCGGGCACATAGGCGGCCACCGGCTTCGGTGCGGGCGGGAGTGCGAGGCCGAGGCCTGCGAGGGCGTCGTGCGGGTTCGACATGGACTGGGAGAGCATGGGGCGTTCCTTCTGAACTTGCGGAGGCGGCACTGTACCGAGCGCGGCACGGCGCGAGCCGTCTCGTCGATTGGCGAATTCCCCGCAACCCCCTGCATGACATCGCGTATGGAGCCGCTCCTGACGGTCGCGGATGTCCATCTGCGAAGCGCGGCGCCTCAGACTCCCATTGCGCCTCCCTTCGTCGACCCCGTCCTCATTCGCGTCATTGGCGCCGCCTCGCGGCGCCGAACCGCGACCGCCGACAACTCGGCCACTCGATGGTTTGGCTGTCGGGGCTCGGCCAATCGGCCCACGCGACGATGCACACATCCTGATCGTGCATCCTGATCGCGTGCGTGCCCACGGCCGTGCTCGGAGACGCCTCGCTTCACCCATGCCGCGGGATACGGAACGCTCGACGCGTCCGTCCATCTCGCATGGTGCATGAGAAGCGCGCGTGCGGCATCGCGCCGCGACTCTGCCGACGCACCTCCCCCCCAGCGCACCGCCACCACGCGGCGCCACCACGCGGCGCCACCACGCGGCGCACGGTATCGCCATGCGCTGACGCAGCGAGGCCACGC